>JAJYAS010000918.1 GCA_021779415.1 Bacillota bacterium | reverse complement strand
ATGGGCTGATTTCTTGTTACTTTTGGTTACCCTTGTTTGGGGGTCAACGTTTGTCATTGTAAAATGGGCAATCGAAGACCTTCCTCCGTTTCCTTTTCTTGCAATTCGATTCGCTCTAGCATTTATTAGTTTGCTGCCGTTTCTCTGGTTTCAAAAAGCTCATATTTCCAAAGGAACCCTCCTTAAAGGTGCAGCCTTAGGAGTCTTTCTCTTCTCGGGATACGCTTGGCAAACGGTTGGACTGCAATACACAACTGCCTCTAACGCTGGGTTTATAACCGGACTTTCTGTTGTCTTTGTCCCAGCTCTAGTCATTGTAACAACACGGAGACTTCCAAGCCCCGGCTTGCTCCTAGGTATCCTCTGCGCCCTAGTCGGTCTAGCCTTCCTCTCCCTTGGGGATCGTTTTCAACTCAATAAAGGTGACCTGATGATCTTGGCCTGTGCCATAAGCTTTGCCTTACATATTTTTTTAGTCGGGCGTTATGCCCCTCAGACAAATGCTACAGTTTTAGCCAGCGTGCAAATTTTTACTGTCAGTATTTTAAGCGGTTTTTTTTCCTTCCTACTACCACAGCCTTCTCTCTACTTTAGTTCCACTGCATGGATAGCCTTATTGGTTACCGCCGTTCCAGCAACTTCACTGGCCTTCTTTGCTCAAACTAAAATGCAACAATTTACAACGCCCACTCATACCGCCCTAATATTTTCCATGGAACCCGTCTTTGCCGCCATCTCCGCATTTTTTTTCGCTGGAGAGATATTAACCACGAAAGGGCTTATCGGTGCTGGATTAGTTTTAGCGGGTATGCTCATTGCAGAATTTACAGGCTCGAAAAACGAATGACTATAAAAATAAAAAGCGCGTAAAAGGCCCCCCCCATTAGAAGAGTACTCGGATAAATTACCCTCTTGTAGCGAAGTGAAAGATAAGGGATCATCGCCGCTCCCAAGGCCAGGAGTGCACTACAGAGTGCCAAGCTATCCAGTTTCCAAGGTGTAAGAGCAATTCCAATAGCTGGTATCACAGCACTTTGAAACACCATGGCCCCGCTTAAATTCCCCATCGCTAAAGTATCTTTGCCTCGCCGGATCCAAAGGACGCTATTAAACTTTTCCGGTAACTCGGTTGCGATGGGAGTAATTATCAAAGAAAGCACAAAGACAGGAATTCCAAGGTCTACCGCGATAGGCTGTACTGCATCGACAAACCGATCTGCCCCAAATACAATCGCGACTAATGACAAAGAAATTTGCACTAAAATCATGGTCATCGTCGGATGAGGATTCCGTATAGACACATACAATGGTGCTAAGCTTTCGTGCTTACAGTCATCCTTACAGTCGCGCAGCGTTTGATATACATAGATTCCATAAGCTGCAACTAGAACTAAAGCTAAAGCATTTTTAAGTGCTTGAGTGGGTAAAAAGGAAGCCAGAATGGCCATAGAATAAACTATGAGGAAAAACTTCAGATCATGGTTTACAACGTTAGCATCTATACGCAGCGGGAGGTTTTTCCGACGGAATATTAGAGCGGAAAGTCCAGTGATAAAAAAAGCTACTGTTGCGAGCATAAAAGGAGCACCAAGAATAGCCCCTATCCCAATATCTGTCCCCTCTGGGCCCACTCCCCCGCCCAAAATGGCCATTATCGGTATCATAGTCTCAGGTAAAGCAGTCCCGACGGCCGCGAAAATACTTCCCACTGCTCCAGCACCCAGTTTGAGCCTTTGACCCAGCCACTCTATTCCATTGGTAAATGCTTCAGCCCCAATCAAAATAATCCCTAAACTCATCAATAATAACCCGATGTCTTTCAAACGTTACCCTCCCTCCTCATGCTTATTTCTGAGGGTCAAGCACGCTCAACACTCTCACTCTTTAACTATACGAGGGGGAGATTTTTTTATGTATGAACTTAAGTTCCAATATTACTTACTTTTTATTGTGAAATAAACTATAACTTAACATCAGCATCTACTGGTCAAGAATAATCGAATATCTTAAACTTAAAAAAAATTATAATGATGTGATTTAGATCACAGTTCTCTATTTGTAATTGATCTAAACTATGTTTAAGAGAAGGTTGGAAATTAAACCATAAATTACTAAGGAGGTAATCCATATGCAAAACCCTATTAAAGCGACTATCGCATTATTTCTACGACTCTATCTCGGCTATGCCTTTCTAACCGCTGGAATCGGGAAATTTCAAACTGGCTTTAATTCGAGCTCAGTCAGCGGATTCTTAAAAGGCGGGCTCGCTCAAACACACGATGCCTTGCTTGCCACGAAGGGGGCTGCAGCAGCTGCTCATCCGAGTGTGACAGATACCTGGGGATGGTTGATCAGTCACGTTTTTCTCCCCAACGCCGGAATCTTCGCCCTGGTCGTAAAAAGTGGAGAGGTACTCATCGGACTCGGCCTCATATTAGGCTGCTTCACAACCCTGGCCGCTCTCTTTGGAATGATGATGAACTTTGCTTTCTTACTCACAGGTACCATTTCTACCAATCCTCA
>JAJYAS010000917.1 GCA_021779415.1 Bacillota bacterium | reverse complement strand
AGCATAAGTAGAGGCAAATCATAAATTGAATCAGCATAAGCATAAGCTTCGCTCATGTCAAAAATCACCCCTGTGTCCGTTTGTTTCCGCAGAAACGTTCTTAGGGCCTGTACCTTTGAGGGTCCATTCATAATAGAGGTTATTTGTCCTGTACAAACACCGTCTATTAATTCAATCTCGGTCCCAAGCCAAAAATGCATACCCAGATCTCTGGCTACCAAAGCAACAAACTGCGAAAAGGCACCCGAGAGAAGCAAAATTTGATCATTTGCCTCCAGGTGAGCCTTTACCCGACTAAGGGATATAGGACTGAAACTTTCTCTTGCCAACTCTAAACATTGCTTAAAAAAGCCTTCTATTTGAGTCTCACTCATCCCAGACATCATTTTTACTATGCTACTTAAAACTCGCTTAATCGCTAATTGACGACATAGTCCAAAACGGTACAATATGTATACCCAAGACATCGAAATATAGAACTTACGAATCTTTTTGCGCATCCCTGGGTCTTGACTTAGGACCCGCAAGAAAATACGAGGGGTTTCCTCAAGATGGATTGTGCCATCAAAATCAAAAATCACGAGGTGCATTACGAAAACCTCCCAACGAACTACACTTTATCATAACCCTTATAACCCTTATTTTCCCTCAACAATACAATTCTCTAAAAATAAATCTATTCCTTCTATCATCAGCCATGAAATTATACATCGGCCTCTCCATTTCACAGAATCTCGACTTCTACCACAATAAACTTTCACAATTTGCACCTTTTACCTTAACATATTTCAGATATCCTTAGGGAAGTGGCCACTTAGTTCGATGAAGAGAACCCAAAATGGTTCACGCATAAGTATGGCAAAATCCTAGGGATCAAAAATCTAACATGAAAAGGGGCAAATAATTATGGAAGAGGAAATTCGTTCAATACTTAATGACACTAATACCGCTTCAGATAACGCAGACGACTTAAAAAAAGAAATCAAAATAATGCCAACTACCGAACAACCTATTGTCCAACCTAAACCAAAGAGAAAAGTTATTGCCTATGCCAGCCTATGTTTAATGAGCGCAGTCATCGGTGGTCTCACAACAGCTGCTTCATTCCCCTATATCTATCCTACTAACGCATCCCCTCTCACACAAACAGCAAATTCCTCGTTTACCCAGGTTTCGAATCCTACTGCCTCTGAAACCAATTTCCCGGTAGCCCAAATTGCTAAGAATGTTGGTCCAGCCGTTGTTGGTGTTGCTAATTTTCAATCCGGTCGTAGTTTTTCGGGAAGCTCCAGTCTCCAAGAAGTCGGAAGCGGTTCTGGTTTTATTATTGATGCTGCAAAAGGCTATATTGCCACGAATAATCACGTGGTCGAAGGTGCTCAGAAACTTACGGTCAGTTTAAGTGATGGACGCAATCTTGATGCGAAAGTAATCGGTGCAGATCCACGCACAGATCTTGCCGTCTTACAGATTTCAGATACCAAGAATCTTACTGCAGTTAAGTTAGGGGATTCTTCAAAGGTGGAAGTTGGGGAACCAGTGGTTGCCATTGGCAATCCTGGCGGGAACGAATTTGCACGTTCCGTAACCACTGGAGTCATCTCTGCAACCAATCGCAGCTTAAATCTTCAAGGTGAAGCCAGTTACAATCTTATTCAGACTGATGCAGCCATAAATCCCGGCAATAGTGGCGGACCGCTTGTCAATTATCTTGGACAGGTCATTGGCATTAACTCAGCAAAATACGCACAAACAGGCTTTGAAGGAATGGGCTTCTCTATTCCAATTTCAGATGCTATGCCAACACTTCAACAGCTGATCACTTCCGGTGTAGCCAAACATCCGGCCCTTTTAGTGAGCACGGATGATCAATACAACACTTACGCTAAAGATAATAATAAGCCCCAAGGGGCCTACATTTCATCAGTTACAGTGAACGGTCCTGCCGCTAAAGCCGGACTTGAAAAGGGAGATGTCATAACCAAGGTTAACGCGGGTGCGGTACAAAATTCCTCTGACCTAATTCGCGAACTCTATAAAAATAAGGTTGGAGACAAAGTAACCATAACCTATATTCGGAATGGACAAACCAAGCAGGTCGAGGTGACGCTAGGTGAGATATCTTCAACTTAATTTAAGATATCACTCTCTAGTCTTCGAAGTGATCATCAAATATTAACCATAAATTCCGTTCAATTATGATTGCAAGAACCCAGGCTAAGAAGGTAATACATCTTAAGTCTGGGTTCTTGATCCGTTCATGGTTCTTTAACTCTTTCTAAAAGATTGTGCTAAACTGCGCCGTTATAGCAACGCTCTTTCTTTAAGTGATGGCTAATCTCAATTAAATAAAAAACCAAATCTTCAGCCGAAACCGGTCTAGCAAATAAGTATCCTTGCACTTCAGCGCACCCATGAGAGCGGAGAAAATCTAACTGGGCTTCGGTTTCTACCCCTTCAGCAATGACTCGAAGCCCCAAATTATGAGCAAGTTGAATAATAGTCGTTACGATCTCATTTCCGC
>JAJYAS010000058.1 GCA_021779415.1 Bacillota bacterium | reverse complement strand
GGTCCAGTCCCCACGGCACTTGCAAATATTGAACAGGAACTTTATTAACATCTCTTGACCATCAGGAGTATGTTTTACCTCAGGGTGAAATTGAACGCCATAGAAATGTCGTTCTTCATTCAGCATTGCTGCGACTGGAGTATGTCCAGTATGAGCAGCGACTACAAATCCCTCGGGCAAGGCAATCACAGAATCCCCATGACTCATCCAACACGGACGTTCTCCACCCAAGCCTTCCCACAGATCAGTGGGTGTATCAACCGTAAGCATCGCTTTGCCATACTCGCTGGCCACTGGATGTTCTACTGTTCCCCCTAATTGTACGGCCATGAGCTGCATTCCATAGCAGATCCCCAGAATGGGAATCCCTAAATTATAGATTTCAGGGTCAACTTTAGGTGCATTCGGCTGATTGACACTTGCTGGACCACCCGATAAAATAATGCCTTTAGGCTTACGAGCCTGAATTTCCTCAATTGAAGTTTTGTAGGAAATCATCTCAGAATACACATGAGCCTCACGTACACGGCGGGCAATAAGTTGATTATACTGTCCTCCAAAATCCAAAACCAAGACAACTTCCTGTGTCACTATAATTCATCACCAATCTAAATAATTTCGTAGGCCTCTTGCTTTAAAACCCCCACATAGGGTAAATTCCTGTACTCCTCGTTAAAATCCAAACCGTACCCAACTACAAATTCATCGGGGATCGAAAATCCATTATAATCAGGAACAACATTGACTTTACGGCGCTCGGATTTGTCAAGGAGCGTAACAACTTTCACACTGAGAGGATTTCGTGCTCTCAAATTTTCTTTTAAATACTTTAACGTCAGGCCAGTATCCACGATATCTTCAGTGACTAAAATATGTACATCTTCAACACTACGTTCTAAATCTTTAAGGATCCTGACAACACCGGATGACTGAGTGGATGCTCCATAACTCGACAACGCCATAAAGTCATACGCCAGTGGCAATTTAATCTCTCGAATGAGATCCGACATAAAAGGAACAGCACCTTTAAGGATTCCGAGGACCAAAATTTTCTTACCTTCATAATCCCGAGTGATCTCAGCCCCCAGTTCGGCTACACGTTTTGCTAGTTCTTCCCGTGTAATCAAAACCTTTGCAATATATTCTTCCATCAAGGACACCTCCATTATACTATGCCAAAACTATACCAGAGGCTTGGCCATTCTGCAAACGCTTTTATAGCTCATTCTCTTGTTCATAGACTAATTTATACAATAATAAAAGAAGAGGCAGGATTTAATAAGCTATCCCAATTCGTGTATTCAAATAGTTCATACTTAAAACCTCTTTATAAACTAAATCAGCCACATCCGGAATAGAGATGGCTACTCCGTCCTGAGGTAAAAAGTTACGTTCTATTCGATAACATCCTGTGAAATTCCGGTTCGTTAAATAAGGTGGACAAATAATAGTCCAGTCAAGGTCTGACTCTCTCAGTAATCTAAACACTTCATGATGTTCTTCAGCGGCCCAGGTTGATTTACGCTTTGACTCTTTCGATTGATAGCGTAATAGGCTCGGATCCATTCGAGTTTGTAATATACCTGCTGTTCCAATGGTTATGATCCGTTTGATCACCCTCTTCTTCATTGCCTCAAGAATGAGTCGCATGCTTACAGAGAGCGTCTTCGTTCCATCTGTACTAAGCGCACTTATAACGACCTCAATTCCCGATAAGGCTTTAGCAATGTCTTCTTTGTTTAAAACGTTGCCCGTGATTGTCGTTAAGCGTTGATGAGGCACAATTTTTTTAGGCTGACGTACCAACACCGTGACATCATGATCACCTTGCAATACATTATTAAGAATATAACCACCCACTCTACCTGTCGCGCCAAGAATTAAAATATTGATGTAATGTACCTCCTAAAATTTCTATGATATCAAACAGCCTTGCTCTGATAATACATTCTCTTTACAATAGCATTCTTCCTATGTATGACACATAAAAACGTTTCGAGATCTTTTTAATAAGTATAACCTGTAAATAAATGATTTAAAAAATGTATATCCGCAAATGTTTAAGTAGGATATGTATTAGCGCTTCACAAGAAAATTGAATAGATAGTACTGGCAAGGTTAAATAATCAAATGAATTTAAAGGCAGGATGTCAATCTAATAGACATCCTGTCTTTAATTCATTATTTAATTTATGCTCCTAGAGACTGTCGTGGGTTCCATCACAATAAGGAGGATTTTTAGTATACTTGCACGCACATAAATAAGCAGTTCCATCTTTCTCTGCAGTAAATGCCATAGGTTCAAACGAACTCCCTTTATGTGCTCCGTTACAAAATGGTTGAGCGGAGCTTTTACCGCACTTACAGTAATAATAGGTTTCACCTTTCTTAAGATCAACGGGAATTGGTGATTTTTGGGCAACTACTGGCTTTTCCATACTTTTATCACTCCTTCGTATTTCTATTATTCTCGATAACGTGTATTTTATAAACGAAATTTCAAGTAATAATCCCATCTAGTGTATTTACTAAACGGGATTTCCTTGCTTTTAATAGGCAATATGAGCATTTATCACCACAGTCAAATATTATACATAATATGGAAAAAGGAGGTGAGCTTTTGTATACTTCAGACTATCATGTCCATTTTTATGAAACCCGCACATGTTGTGCACATGGACACATCCACTGCTTGTCAGGCATTACAGGAAACACTGTACCAGGAGGAGGTTCACATGTCCATTATTATCGTGGTGTAACTACGTTTAATGATGGACATGTTCATTACTACGCAGGGGTAAGTGGACCCGCGATCTATTTACCTGGAGGTGGCCACACCCATTCTTATTGTGATACCACCACTATCGACAATGGCCATGCACATTTATTTAGGGGACAAACTTCCTTCGCAGACTTTGCGCATTTATTTAATAAATCTTATTATTAGCAATCCCGGCCTTGTGCCGGGAAAACATACCTAACCCACTCGCACCCAAAGGCATTTTATATTGAGCTTTGTCCCCTTAACTTAAAAAGTAACTTAATAATACAAGGAGTACTCCGGCCAAAATGATACTTAGTCCACTAACTTTAGGATTAAATAGAGCCTGTTTTTTAAAATTTGCAAAATAGTTAGTGGATTCTCGTTCCAGCCTTAGCGTCTCAATTGTGGCAAACGATTGGTACTGATCATCGATTCCCCCGCCACTTATATGACTTCCTGTTGGGTTTCCACTTATACTCGACATAGCACCAACTGCAAATATAATTAGTCCAAGCTGAAAAATCGCGTTTAAGAATTCATAGCCATAAAACTTTGTCATACCAAGCGCTATAACACCAGCTAATACTAGAGACACTACTAGGTATAGCAACATGTTTATTAAACGCTTACGCATTTTTAACTCCCTTCATGCTTCTGAAAATTTTTAATTACCCTTGTAAGATATTCACTCTTTATCCTTTTGACTTAATTTTATCTCTTTTAAGATTTCTATTAGAGTTTTATCGATCCTGTTCATTTTTCTGATAAACCATACTAGCAAAATTATTACTATGGCAGGTAGTGTCAATAAATATAATGAAATGCTTAATGTGGACGGCGTTATAAATGCAGGATATAAGAACATTGCACCATCATCTCTTTCGCTTTTAATACTCTATAAGCCTTTGTTCTATTGGTATAAATATCCTTCTTCATCCTACAATGATCAGATATCCATATTCTGTTAAAAAGTTTTACCCACTACATGCATTATACTATTCTTTGTTTATATGGAAACTCCTCCATAAGTTGTATAAATAAGGACTAATTCGAATTATTAGGTTCGTTAAACTCCCAATTTAAGAAACGTTCCTCGGCACTTCATGTTCTGTAATTAAGCAAACTTTCAGCGGAACATCAGCGTCATTTCAGACTTGTATTGCATAATCATATTGTCGCTAATCAAACCACATTGAGAAACTGAATTGAAGGAGGAACTTTAGTAAAGATACATAGTGCAATATGATAAATTTTAATTAAAATAATTAATGATTAGCAGAAAGAAAGGCGCTAGAACATATGAACGAAAAAACACTTACCAAAATAATGTTAGATATTGTCATGACGATTCTGTTTATTACCTTGATTTTTGCTCATGAAACTGGACTTGTGTTCCATGAAAATGTTGGGTTATCTATCTTCACCCTCTTTGTAAGCCATGTTCTATTGAACTGGGCATGGGTTAAAAACGTCTCAAAGAACCTATTCAGTAAAAAACTAAAGACATCGTCCAAGCTTAAGTATGCTTTAAATGTGACTCTGTTCCTGACTATAACCACGATAACCATTACGGGTATACTCGTTTCACAAATAGTTTTTCCATCACTGGGATCCTCACTGGGCAGTAAGCTATTGGTGTTGGTCCATAAATCGACGTCCTATCTCGGTTTAGGACTCTTCGCACTTCACATTGTCTTGCACAGGCACTATCTTGTGGAATCAGTTCGTAAAATATTAGCGAATTTCAGAGAGAGCAATATCAGGAAAACACTCGTCCGTCTCGGGTCAATTGCCGCGATTGTCGTGGTCTTATATTCCAGAGTTATTTCCAGTACGACGAACGAAGTGAACAGCCAGATCACCCAATCTGCTACACAGTTAGCAAGTTCATCTCAAACGACCTCAACTTTCACAGGAAGAGAAAATGCCCCAAATATTCAGGTCTATGCGGAAACTACCACTGATGTTGGAGACTCCATGAGTCTTTCAGACTATCTTGGAGATATGCATTGTACAGCCTGTCATAAAAACTGTTCTTTGTTAAGTCCTCAATGTGGTAAAGCCGACCGACAGATTAAGGCTGCAAAAATTACTTATCAAAAACTATATAGCAACACATCATCTTCTTAGTTGATTTCACTGACAACAGGCTATTCACAACAAAAAGGCAGATTAATGTACCATCGCATTGTAGGGAACTTTGCTGCATATCTTTTTATGACGCCACTTCACCAGAAATAAAACCATTGTGGTACTTTCACTCTTTCTGAAGCCAGAGAAATGTGCGCTCAAAATGAAAAAGAGGCCTCCCAAAAGTTCAGCGAACTCATGAAAAGCCTCTAATCTATCGATACTCCTACAAAGTATCATTTTTTATCGCTTGAATGTCGGCAAAATGTTGGCATTAGGTTAATTCAGCGTTTATAAAACGCTCAGTCCATTAGTACGAGCGGATTGTAAGCTTTCGCTTACATCATGCCGCCCATGCCACCCATGCCGCCCATTCCACCAGGCATGCCGCCGCCCATTCCGCCATCTTTTGAAGGCAGATCTGAGACTAAGCATTCTGTGGTCAATAGCATAGCAGCGATGGAACCTGCATTTTGCAGAGCCGAACGAGTAACTTTTGCAGGGTCAACAATACCAGCAGCGATCATATCTTCATAGACTTCAGTTACAGCATTGAAGCCAATTCCTCGTTTGCCGGATTCACGAACCTTGCCAACCACAACGGAGCCTTCATGCCCAGCATTGTTGGCGATTTGACGAAGTGGCTCTTCGAGAGCACGGCGAATGATATTGACACCTGTTGCCTCGTCACCGCTTAATTTCAGTGAATCTAAGGCTTGGATGGCATCAATCAGAGTTGTTCCTCCACCAGACACGATACCTTCTTCAACTGCAGCACGGGTCGCAGCCAAAGCGTCTTCAATGCGGAGTTTCTTCTCTTTCATTTCTGTTTCAGTTGCTGCACCGACTTGAATAACTGCAACGCCGCCGGCTAATTTTGCCAAACGCTCTTGGAGTTTTTCACGATCGAAGTCAGATGTAGTTTCATCAATTTGTCGTTTGAGGGCTTCAACACGCTTTTTAATATCCTCTGTGTTTCCAGCACCTTCAACCAGCGTGGTTTCCTCTTTAGTTACACGAACTTGGCGAGCACGTCCGAGCATTTCGACGGTGGTGTTTTCCAGTTTCAAGCCTAGATCTTCTGTGATTACTGTTCCACCAGTAAGAACTGCAATGTCTTCGAGCATTGCTTTACGACGATCACCAAAGCCTGGAGCTTTAACTCCGACACAAACAAAGGTTCCGCGTAGTTTGTTGACCACTAGAGTAGCCAGAGCTTCCCCGTCGATGTCTTCAGCAATAATCATTAACTGGCGACCAGCTTGAACTACCTTTTCCAAGACCGGCAATACATCTTGAATTGCGCTGATCTTCTTGTCTGTAATTAGGATGTAAGGATCGTTAAGGATGGCTTCCATTTTTTCGGTATCAGTGATCATATATGCAGAAATATAACCGCGGTCAAATTGCATTCCTTCAACTACTTCAAGTTCAGTCGTCATGCCTTTGGCTTCTTCAACCGTGATGACACCGTCTTTACCGACTTTCTCCATAGCTTGAGCAATTAGATCCCCGATATTCTTGTCGCTAGCAGAGATGGAAGCAACTTGGGCGATGGCTTCGCTAGTCTCAACAAGTTTAGCATTAGCTTTAATGTCTGCGACTACAACCTCAACAGCTTGCTCAATTCCACGTTTAATGCCCATAGGATTGGCACCTGCTGCGACATTTTTAAGCCCTTCGCGAATAATCGCTTGTGCCAAAACGGTTGCAGTAGTTGTCCCATCCCCAGCCACATCGTTGGTCTTGGTAGCAACTTCTTTAACCAGTTGTGCTCCCATATTTTCAAACGGATCTTCTAATTCGATATCCCGAGCAATTGTGACTCCGTCGTTTGTAATTAAAGGGGATCCAAATTTCTTATCGAGTACAACGTTACGACCTTTAGGTCCTAGGGTTACACGAACAGCTTCAGCGAGAGCATTGACACCGCGCTCTAAAGCGTGACGTGCATCTTGATTAAAAATAATTTGTTTTGCCAACGTATATTCACTCCTTAAAAATGATTCTTATTAATTAGCCAATAATAGCTAAAATATCGGCTTCTTTTAGGATTAAGTATTCTTCACCATCATACTTTACTTCTGTCCCAGCATATTTGGAATAAATCACACGATCGCCTGATTTAACATCTAGAGCAACACGAACACCCTTTTCCATTTTGCCAGGGCCTACGGCGACAATTTCGCCTTCTTGTGGTTTTTCTTTAGCGGTGTCTGGCATAATAATTCCGCTTTTTGTTTTTTCTTCCATCGGGAGTGCCTTAATAATGACCCGATCTGCGAGTGGTTTAATGTTCATGAAGAAAAGTCCCTCCTATGTTTTTATTTAATACTTGTTAGCACTCGACTCTATTGAGTGCTAACAATATATCTATAATAATATGCAAGGGGCTGCAGGAAAGCAAGCCCCCTAAGGCCCCAAAAACATAATATTATATTCACTTTGCTTTATTTTTCTCTCTTAATCTCGTGTTTTTAGGCGTTATATTTAAATAATGGTTCAAAGGCCTCCCCCGAAGCGCATTACCCTATCGTCTACACACTATAATTGCCATTTCTGTACCCTTCTATGCATGATCATTTTTCTTGAATCAATTTTAATTGTCGCTGAGAGATTTCCTCTCGGATAGTTCCTAGAGCATTCACGACTGTATTATTTTCTAAATTGAGAAGATATATTTTGGTTTTGCCAATTTTCAAATTCTGATCAGGGTGTTCTCTCTCCATAAGGATATTTTCTTTTAACGCGTAACGAATGAACTCTTTTACTTGTGGGATTGATCGCTCCAAAAGCTCAGTCAAGGCAGCCCTCGCCTTCGTAGACGCGACATAAGGCAAGCGAATTTGCAGATTTCCCAAAATTTGAATTCCTTTTTCCAAGTCTTGCTCTGGGTGATACTCTGCTTCTTGTTTTTCATTGAGTACCCATTGCAAAAGATCTTCTCCTTCACAATAGGGTTGTAAAGCATGATGAATACTTCCAGCTACTCCTATTACCTTAACGTCTTTCCCCCAAGCTCGAACTTTTCTAAACAGAGATAGAAAATCTCCGTCACCCGTAAGCAATAAAAAAAGATCGAAGGTGGAAGCTCGGGTCAGCAAAATTTCTTGTGCCTCAAGCATTAACTCTAAATCTGCAGCATTACGGCGTAGACCCGTATTCGCGTAATTATTTTTCCCGAAGACATGGCGCGTATAGACGTTTGTTTTCTCAAAGGTTGTTTGGGTTCGCCAAAACTCTTCACGGTCGAAGTTGGCGTAAAGATAGATGGCCAATAAATCGAAAGAATTTTGCTCTGCATAAAGTTGTAAAAATTGCACCAACTGTTCCGGCGATAATTCATACCCTCGTTCCAATAAACTGGTCCAAATATTTTCGTAATCAACAAACGCAATGGCTTTCAAATCATTCACCTCACTTGCCACTAACCTAACATAATATACGCAAAGCAATGGACATAGGTGACAAGCCGAGCAATAAACGTGTAGTGACTTGCAACTTGTTTGCAAGTTTTTTAGGGTTTCTCGTCTTCAATCAAACTATGAACCTGAGTAACATTCTCGGGATCTTGCTTATCTTGGGGGTCGTCATCTACGTTCAAATTACTGAAAGTCGAGTGGAAATTTAAGCTATGGCAGAAGTAGTGAAAGTTTAATTCGTTCTGGGGGTGTATGAAAACTCAGTCTCCGAAACTTTAAGTGGTTGCAACAAGCAAAAATCGTCCCATTTCACTATCAAAGTGGAATGAGGACGATTTTGTCTTGTTGTTATAGGAGCAAAAGTGGGGATGTGAAAACAACTTAAACGAGTTTTTGTACATCCGGGTGAATTTCAGTCTCGATAATTGATCGTTGTGGCACATTCACTGGCTTCCCCTTTGAGGATCTGAATTCCATGGGGAAGCGCTGGGGCAATGGCCGCAAAGCATTCGCGCACCGCTTTAGGACTACCTGGCATATTTATAATTAAGGTTCGCTTTCTAAGGACGGCAATCGCTCTACTTAACATCGCTTTAGGAGTAACTTTAAGACTTTCCATTCTCATCACTTCAGCAATTCCTGGGACCATACGATCTGCTACCGCTAACGTTGCCTCAGGCGTCACGTCCCGCATCGAAAACCCAGTTCCACCCGTCGTTAAGATTAAGTCAAGGCTACGTTCATCTGCCCAAAGGCGCATGGTATCCTCTAGCAAGACCTGGTCGTCAGGGAGCACCACATACTCGACAACCTGTCCACCGATTTCTTGAACAAGCGTAGCGAGGGTTGGCCCGGATAGATCCTCCCTTTCACCGCGCGATCCTTTGTCACTCGCTGTAATTACCCCTACTTGGATCATGAGGGAATCACCTCAATGTTGTCTCCGACGCGAACCGTCCCGCCCTCTAGCAGTCGGATAAAAATCCCTTCTTTCGGCATAACACAGTCCCCGGCTTGATAAAAAATAGCGCACTTCGTGTGACATTCTTTACCGATTTGTGTCACTTCTCCAATACCGGTTTCCCCGATTTTAAGCTTAGTTCCAATCGGAAGCGTAAATAATTCCAAGCCTTCGGTTGTCAAGTTTTCTGCAAAGTCCCCTGGACCTACCTTTAACCCTTTATCCTGCATTGTCTTGATGCTTTCCATGGCCAGTAAGCTGACCATGCGATGCCAATCCCCGCCATGCGCATCCCCTTCAAGTCCAAAATTAACTTTTAAGACCCCCTCTCCAACATTCTTCTTGCGCATTCCTTTTCGTTCACTCGTACAAACAGCGACTATCTTACCCATTTTTAAGTCCTCGCTTTCATCTCTAGTCATCATAGCGCTTATCCAGGGACTTACCGGACAAAATGTCCGCTTTTGCCACCCAGCTTTTCGACCAAATAAATGTCCTTGATCGTCATAGTTTTATCAATGGCTTTACACATATCATAAATTGTCAGGGCAGCAACACTCACGGCTGTTAGGGCTTCCATCTCTACTCCAGTTTTTCCATAAACCTTGACACTTGCTTCAATATCAATTTCATCCGGTTCCACTAATCTAAAACTAAGTTTTGCACCAGTGATCGCTAACGGATGACACATAGGGATCAATTGTGACGTTTGTTTAGCCGCCATGATTCCTGCTACTTGCGCTACTGCCAAAACATCCCCTTTGGCAATAAGACCTGAGCGAATGCGCTCGAAGGTTTCAGGGTTCATCAGCACCTTACCTTGGGCAACCGCGACCCGCGCCGTTTCCGCTTTGTCACTGACATCTACCATCCGGGCGCGCCCTTCTTCATCAAAATGTGTTAAATCCACTTCGTTACCCTCCGATCTGAGACATGACACGTGTATCTTGCCATGCTTGGCTATTCATGTGATGTTCTGCAGGTTTATTCCAAACTGCTTGCGCAAACAGCTTCAAAAGGTCTGCGTCCGAACTATCGTTGCGCAAGGCCTCCCGCAAATCGACTTCATGGCGGCTATGCAGACAAGGCCTTAGTTTCCCATCCGCGGTTAAGCGTACCCGATTGCAAGTATTGCAAAAGTGGCGGCTTAGTGCGCTGATAAACCCGATACTCCCTTTATATCCACTCGGCCGAAAATACTCTGCAGGTCCACCCCCACGAATATCCTGAGTTGGAGTTTCTTCAAGGATACCCAAGCGTTCTTTCATTTCTGTTATTGAGACGAAGTCCGTTCGATGATCTGAACTTACTCCAATTGGCATGAGTTCGATGAATCGAATATGCAAAGGATATTGCTTAGCCAGCTTGAGAAAATCGGGCAACTCCTCCGTGTTAAAATCTCGAACCACTACGACATTAATTTTAACCGGATTTAGACCCGCTTCAAGTGAACGGAACACCCCTTG
>JAJYAS010000916.1 GCA_021779415.1 Bacillota bacterium | reverse complement strand
TCTCTGTCAATATAAGTGAAGATTAAAGAAGCGAGATAAAATTCCAGGTTTATGAACTGACGTCATGTTGTCTAAAATAGGAAGATTTAAATCGTATTTTACTAATGGAAGCTGATGAACATCAAAAAGGCTGGACTTGATATGCTGTTCAATCGTTTTATAATTCGTTGGCGTAAAAATAACCACATCGATACCAATAAGATTGAAATAAGCGAGCAAGATCGCATCGTCTTCGCTAAACGTTTCCTTTTTATTGTCGTAAACAACTGCTTTAGGAATATCTTGGGGATAATCAAAGACTTCAATAAGCTTGATTAGAGAATCATCCATAGTTAAAATGGTCATGAGTATTTTGAGCTTTAATTTCTCATCGACCTTGGATAAGAATATTCCAGAGGATAGAAGTTCATTTATTTTAGCAATTAGAAAATGTTGTAGATCCGTTTTAAGGTAACCAAATCTATAATGCCGACTTTTTCTCACTTTGACTTCATCAAAAAAACCCTGTTCATTGAGTAAATAGTCGGTCTGATAAAGCTCCTGTTTAGTATAGTTTATTTTAGTAAATGGAACATCCTCAATCAGTAGGGTATTCGGTGCGAACGAAAGCTCTTTGAGGTCATGCCAGTAGGCATCGAGATCCTCGTTAACCCCGTTGATCTTGGCAAATAGGTTGGGTACATACACCTTCTTGTTCCGAACTTTAAATTCTGGGCGAAGTTTAGAGGGCTCTCGCCAAAGTATTTTAAGTTCGTCATACGTAGTTTTTAGAGTTATGGGTTGAGTCAAATAGCTTTCAAACTGCCACGGTTTAAAAAGGCCAACCTCTTCGCTATAGATCACTTCCTCAATCTCTTTGGATGCACTGTAGGCAATGGTACTTTTCCGTATTAACCGCTCACTCTCAGGAAAAGGAGCTAACAATAAGTTTTGCTTATTATTAATTAGATGAGTGAGTGACATGTTCTTATCGAAAATTTGAAACGGCTTATCTCCCTCGTTTGAAGAATGGATAAAAAGCACATCACAACCTATCTTATGGAACGCTTCCAGTAAATATAGTTCATGCGCTTTGATCGTGCCATAGAAAAGGATCTTGGGATTATGCACAAAATTATACCCTGCCTTAATGGCCATTTCACGGTTACATTGAGCAAAAAGTTTGGGAAGGTATCTATTTAACCAAGTAACCAACTTTAAAGAAAAGTTCAAGACTATGGATAGATTAATATTACTACTTTTCTCAGCAAAGAGGTCCACAATGTCGACGAATGTTTTTCTAATTGTGTTGTCTAGAAGCTCATTATTCATATGGGGAAGTATATCCGCCTGAAGAATTTGTTCTAGAATCCCCAACCGATCTTTATACAGATTAGCAATAAGTCTAGGAGGTATTTGAGCACCTTCTGCTGTACTCGGCGCGGGGATGCCCTCTAGAAACTTAAGATAATTACCTAACGTTTGCAACGCATTGTCAAGAGTATAAAGGTTGTTATAATATTCTGCTTCCCAATCATCAGAAGAGCTAGGCACTCCAATATATCGCACAAAATGAGCGGGAACTATAGGATGGGGATCACCAACATACCCACTTCGTTTACTCAAGGGGATAAGGACTTCCTCAAAGGGATTATCTGATCTTTTTAATTTCACCACAACAATTGGATCCTTTAACAAAAGAGTATTTGAATTGATCAACTCTCCATTTGTTTTCTGCTGGGGCTTAGTAGACTGTTCAATATGAGCTTGCAGTACATCTCGGTTTTTTTTTGCCGGAAAAGCACGAATTGACAATTCATTCGCCTTTTTTATTACAAAGGAAAAAACATTTTGCTTGTCAACCTGTTCGAACCTATCGTTAAACGAAGTATTTAAAACCAGAACATCATACCCGATAAGCGACATAAAAATAAGAAAATATACTTCATGTGTTTTAGGACTTCCCCAATAAATTATCTTAGGATTATAAAGTGATCTTTTAGCGATATGCGTACCATAATCATGCAACCATAATAACATTTTCGTTACAAAATTTACGACAATACTTACATTAACCGGGCGATCGTTACTCAAATAGAGATTAAGCACAATTCCGAAAGCATCCTTAATTTTTCGGTTGATTTGGAGGTCTGGCAATAATGAAAAATAGCCCTTTGCATCCAACAAATTAGAAACTGCCCCATTGCTAAAATCCTTAAGTGGGACCTGCTCAAATAACTTTCTTACTTGTTCTATTAATGATGAATCGTTAGTTATTTGTATTCGTTCCTCAAAGAAGATGTAGTTGCCTATTGATCGTAGTTTTTCATCTAAGCTTTCGATCTCAGCTAGGTACTGTCCTTCATCATCACATCCAATAATTCGATAGAAAAATACCTTTGAACTCCCTTCTCTTTGGATCATAGGAGACAGTATATCTGTAAAAATATCATCTGTTTGTTTCAAATGTGTTTTATTTTCCCTTATCTCCATACCATCTCACTCCTCAGCCAAAGCCACGTTGGTTTTATAAACTATATCGATACT
>JAJYAS010000915.1 GCA_021779415.1 Bacillota bacterium | reverse complement strand
TAACATCCTCGAAGATCTCGCTGATGTTATCGGAGCAGCGGTTGGCGCATCGCGCGCTGCTGTAGATTCCGGCTGGAAAGAACACAAGTTCCAAGTTGGACAAACTGGCAAAACCGTCGCGCCAACGCTTTATATTGCTTGCGGAATTTCTGGAGCAATTCAGCACCTTGCTGGTATGGGCTCGTCAAAATTCATTGTAGCGATTAATAAGGATCCGGAAGCTAACATTTTTAATGTTGCTGATTACGGTATTGTAGGAGACCTTTTCGAAGTAGTTCCCTTGTTAACAGAAGAGTTTAAGAAACTGGTTAATGAATAAAAAATTATTAGTGAAGCGCCTTTCAAAGGCGCTTCACTAATAAAGGTAAGGAGAGGGAAGAATGGCAACACGTCAAGTGTATTGGAACATTGAAGGAGAGCATTGGCTTTACTTGTTCTTTATCGTTGCACTTATAATCTTTGGCTACGGTGTGTATAAGCGAGTTCAGCTCTGGAAATTAGGACAACCCGAAAATCGTTGGAAAGATATCGGAGCTGGAATAAAGGACGTTATAGTTTATACCTTTGCCCACAAACGAATATTAAAAGACCCGTATCCAGGATTAATGCATGCAACTATTTTCTTTGGATTTATATTTTTAGCCTTTGCAACCGCCATCATAACCCTACAAGCAGATTTTTCACTACAGATCTTCCACGGTTGGCTTTACCTTTTCATTAAAGTTACTGCTAACTTATTTGGGCTTTTAGCTCTGATTGGAATTCTTATCGCCGCTTACCGTCGCTATATCCAAAGACCTGATCGCTTAGACAATAAAACGGACGATGCAATTACCCTTGCGTTACTGTTCACTATTTTATTGACGGGCTTTGTCATCCAAGGAGCACGTATTGCTGTAATACCCGATCCTTGGGCAGGTTATGCCTTTGTTGGACAGTGGATGTCTATTCCTCTTAAGGCAATGTTCAATGAAGCACAACTCTTGTCATTACACGTATTCCTCTGGTGGTTCCATCTTGCTCTCGCGATGACTTTCATTGCTTATTTCCCATACTCCAAACTTTTCCACATCTTGCTTGGGCCACTTAACCAATTTTTCCGCAAACGTGGACCAATCGGCATACCAGAACCAATTGATTTTGAAGATGAGAGTCTTGAAACCTTCGGAAAAAGTCAGTTGCGAGAATTCTCTTGGAAAACATTATTCAACACGGATGCTTGCTTACGTTGCGGTCGGTGCCAAGATAACTGTCCTGCCTACTTGAGTGGAAAGCACCTAACCCCAAAAGGGATCATTCAGGATATGCGTGTTCTTATGGAAGAAACTGGTGAGGCTCTTAAAGCTGAGAAAAAACTCTCGGTAGGGGTTGCTGGTCAGGAAGCTGCCGCAGCTAGTGAGTCTGATGAGTCCGAAGGATGGACTGGTAGAGCGCTGATCGGAGAAGTTATTTCTGAAGAAGACATATGGGCATGCACAACATGTCGCTCGTGTGAACAACAATGTCCAGTTTTTGTGGAACATGTCGACAAAACCATCGATATGCGTCGTAACCTCGTTCTAATGGAAACTCGCTTCCCTGGAGAAGCTCAACTAGCCTTCAAGAACATGGAAAACAACGGTAATCCTTGGGGTATCGGCTGGAGTACTCGTGCCGATTTCCTCACTGGCCTCGGAGTTAAGACCTACGAAGAGGACCCAGAAGTGGAATATTTATATTGGCCTGGTTGTTCTGGTGCCTTTGATGCTCGCAATCAAAAAGTATCCGCAGCCTTGGTCAAATTACTTCAAGCCGCTGGCGTTCGCTTTGCAATTTTAGGGAATGAAGAGAAATGTTGCGGTGACTCTGCTCGTAAGCTTGGAAACGAATATTTATTCTATTCCTTAGCCACTGAAAATATTGAAGTGATGAAGGGATATGGAGTCAAGAAAATCATTACTCAATGCCCTCACTGCTATAATTTCTTGAAAAATGAGTATCCTCAATTGGGCGGAGATTTTGAAGTAATACACCATACCGTGTTCCTGTTAGATCTGGTTAAATCTGGGAAGTTGAAACTCTCTCGTGGAGATAATAAGTCAGTCACCTATCATGATTCTTGTTATTTGGGCCGCTATAATGAAATTTACGATCAACCTCGTGAATTGCTTAAAGCTGTTGGCTTAGAAATTAAAGAAATGAAGCACACGGGCGAAAAGAGTTTTTGCTGCGGTGCAGGTGGCGGAAGAATGTGGCTTGAAGAAAATGAAGGGCAACGCATTAATGAGATGCGAACAGATGAGGCAATAGCTGTGAAAACAGATTATGTCAGTACTGCCTGTCCGTTCTGTCTTACCATGATCGTCGATGGAATTGCGGCTCGAGAAGCTGGAGAACAGCTTAAGGCATTAGATATTGCTGAGATTTTGGAAAAGTCACTGTAATTCAAAAGACTCTAAGACCAACTGATGATAAATCAGTTGGTCTTTTCTTATGCCATGCAGGGAGCAAAATTATTTTTGAAATATGGAACTAAAATCTACCCGCCT
>JAJYAS010000914.1 GCA_021779415.1 Bacillota bacterium | reverse complement strand
GAGTTCCTTAACGATGTACTAACTAGAATACCTTTAAATAGGTTGGGTAGGGCTGAAGATGTGGTTGGGGCGGTACTTTATCTTGTATCGTCTTCAGCTGATATGGTAACTGGTAGTACAGTAATGGTTGATGGTGGCTGGGTAGCGTGGTAAAGTTTTACATTTAAATATAAAAAATATTAAAGGGAGTGTCTTAATTGGCCGAATATTTAAAAACTGGCAAGAAAAAAAGTGAGATTCAGGAATATAACACTCAAGTGTATGAAACAGTTAGAAACATAATTAACAATATTGGCCAGAAGGGAGACTCCAAAGTACGGGAGTTGTCCCAAAAGCTTGATAATTGGTCACCAGATAGTTTTAGGCTTTCTAAGGAACAAATTGAAGAAATTATTGGAAGAGTGTCTGAACAAACGGTTAATGATATAAAATTTGCTCAGACCCAGGTTAGACGATTTGCCGAGGTTCAACTTTCTACTTTGCATGAACTAGAGGTGGAAACTATCCCTGGGGTTACCTTAGGTCATAGGAATATTCCTGTAAGTAGCGTAGGCTGCTATATTCCAGGAGGACGGTATCCTATGGTTGCTTCTGCCCATATGAGTGTCCTCACGGCAAAGGTTGCGGGGGTTAAGCGGGTAGTAGCCTGTACCCCTCCAATAGATGGAGAAATCCCGGCCGAAACCGTTACAGCGATGGCGTTAGCGGGAGCAGATGAAATTTATATTCTCGGTGGTGTCCAGGCATTGGCAGCCATGGCCATTGGTACAGAAACTATTCAACCAGTTGATATGCTGGTGGGACCGGGTAACGCATATGTTGCGGAAGCAAAGCGGCAACTGTACGGACGTGTTGGAATTGACTTGTTAGCAGGCCCGACAGAAACCCTAGTCATTTGCGATGAAACAGCTGATGCCGAAATGGTAGCCACGGATTTGCTGGGTCAGGCGGAGCATGGCCCCACGTCCCCAAGTGCAATGATTACAACTTCCCGGAAACTGGCAGTTGAAACATTGGAAGAAATCGAGCGCCAGCTTAAAGTACTGCCTACAGCTGATGTCGCCAGCGTGTCTTGGAGAGAATGGGGACAGGTTATTCTAGTTGAAGATGCGGCGGAAGCGGTCATTGAGGCAGATAAATTGGCGTATGAGCATGTTGAGGTTATTACTAAGGATCCTGATTATTTCTTAAAGAATATGACCAATTTCGGAGCTCTCTTTCTCGGACCAGAGACTAATGTAGCTTATGGCGACAAGACAATTGGTACTAACCATACATTGCCGACAGGTGGCGCAGCCCGTTATACCGGTGGGTTATGGGTAGGTAAATTTATTAAAACTTGTACGTATCAAAAGTGTACGCCGGAAGCTAGTGCCTATGTCGGCGAATATGCAGCTCGACTCTGCGAAATTGAACGGTTTATGGGACACCGGGAACAAGCACTGCTACGGGTGCGTCGCTACGGTAAAAAACATTGAAGGAGAATTAACCACTTTTCAACACTTGAGAAATGGAAATATTATATAAAACAATACACAGTAATAGGGGGTATGGAGATTGTTCTTCATACCCTCAAGTTGTTCTTTAACCTAAATATTGGGCAGATTCAGTTACAGGAGAGTTTTTAATCAACCATTTTAACCAGAAATTATTTGATTTTTCAAATTTTAATTAGTTCAATCCTGATTTATGAAGTACAATTAAGATAGCAAAAATACTAGGGATAGAATTAAGGAGGAGCATATGGGGAAAGAATTTCATTTAAGTGAAGAGATGCAAGAAATATTGGAGTCCTCATATGATGGAATCTGGATAACAGACGGAGAGGGAAGAGTCCTGTATACAAATAGTGCTAACGAAAGAATATCAGGATTTTCCCGCGAAGAGGTTGTTGGTAAATATACTGAGGAACTGTTAGAAAAGAAAATGTTTTCTAATTCAGTTGTCCTTGAAGTGATTAGTAAAAGAAAAAGTGTAACAATTATGGGATATAACTATTTAAGCAAAAAACACGTTTTGATTACGGGTAATCCTATTTTCGATAAACACAATAATCTAGTTCGGATAGTTAATAACATAAGAGATATTACAGACTTAAACAACATAAAAGAAGAATTGGAAAACAAAGATAAAATAATTGATCAACAGAAAAATGAGCTGGCTCACCTCCGCTCGCAACAAATTCATAAGAACCATCACATAGTCCTTAATAGCTTACAAATGAAGCAAACAGTTGAGCAAGCAGTGCGGGTTGGGATGTTTGATAGCACAGTTTTAATTTTGGGTGAATCGGGTGCAGGTAAGGAAGTAATTACACGAACGATTGTCGAGGCCAGTGAACGTAAGAATGAACCCTTCATTAAAGTCAACTGTGGCGCAATTCCAGAAAATTTATTGGAATCCGAACTTTTTGGATATGACAAAGGCGCGTTTACGGGCGCCAACCAAAAAGGAAAAATGGGTATGTTTGAGTTGGCCCAAGGTGGAACGATCTTTCTGGATGAAGTGGCAGAAATACCACTAAATCTT
>JAJYAS010000913.1 GCA_021779415.1 Bacillota bacterium | reverse complement strand
CGATAGCAATGGTTTCTGTATGCAGTGAAGTCCTCGCCGAGTTGGGTGCGCCAACTTTCAAGGATGGAATCGAGGATAGGAGATTGTTCGTAAGTCTTCATGCTGTCTCAATAAGCACAACACAAAAATCACCGGTTTATCCGGTGTATTTTATTGTTGGAATACTGCACATGGTTCCTTTGAATTTTCGCCAAATAAGCCAGTGGTTTTGCACTCCCCGGCGGGTTCGATCAACTATTAAGACTTTCGAGTAGTGACACCCATGCATTAAAATGCTGACATTTTAACCTTATCTTCTGCAGTCCGATGTGTTCGGCAATTATTGGACCTGCAGAAGGTTTTTCTCCTTCATAGTAAGGCAGGTATTTAATAATCCGTTTTGAAGGAGCGGTTTCAGGGCTATCGTTTATGAGTTCCGGATTCGTGATTCCAGAAACATTCTTTTTTAATTTAGTGATTTGGTTGTTGTGGTCAATATAGTAGTGATGAAATTTGTCGAGATCGGAAAAAAGCAGAGCTTCATATTCATGAAGTTGTAAATATGGGAAAAAGCGAGGAGATGCTATGTCAGCTGTGAGGCTGTCTTCAATTACTTCGATTTTTTGGTAAGGATCGGGCTTTTGTTTTGCTTCTTCGAATCCGGGAAAATCATTGGGTAACCTGTAAAGGTCAAACATGGTCGTAAACCGTGCATCGCCCCCCTTATCTTCTTTCATCCACAAGTTAATATCTTTTTGGGCCTTTAGATAAGAAATCATCCCCCCTCGGAATATTCTACCACGTTTTCTACCAGTTTCTACACGTCGTGCACAGACAAAGACATTGAAGCCAACCAAATGCGGCCCGAGAATTTTATTAACGAAAGTTTCTTCTGTTTGTCCTTCTACAATAATATTGAGGCGTATCATTAAGCTGGCCTCCCACCAAGAACGTTTTTCTCCCACAACTCACTCATTGTGTATTCGTCAAGCCATTCATCAAGTACAGTCGGATCGGGACGGCTGAATATAGATTGGCCATCTTTTCTGTCAACCACGACAATGTCCTGTGGCTCTAGCTCATCTACCAAATTAGCTGATTGTGTGGAAATTAATAATTGAGACCTTTCAGAAGCACTTTTCAACAATCCTGCAAGAACGGTAATTGCATAAGGATGTAATCCAAGCTCAGGTTCATCTATGATGACCATAGAGGGTAGTATAGGTTGCAAAAGCAGGGTTACGATTGCCATCATCCGTAATGTTCCATCCGAAAGCTGATGTGGGCCGAAAAGCATATCGGAATTCTTTTCTTTCCAATTCAATATGACATTCTTATCGCGTGGGATTAGAACGAAATCATCAAAAAAAGGAGCGCACAGCCTTATAGTTTCAACAATTCGCTGATAATATTCTTTTTTATGTTCTCTCATTTGGTAAAGAAACGGGGCAAGATTACCCGCATTAGCTTTTAAGAAATAAGAGTCGTCAACATATTTAGATTGTTTGATTTGAGCATTAGAGGAAGTATCGTGGAATTGAAATACCTGCCAATCACGCATCATAGTACGAATAACACTGGCAGTTTTCGTAGCTGTCGTCCCAGCCCTTCCTTCAGATTGGGCAATCATTCCCGATTCCTTATGCCCGGCACCTAAAGGAATTGTTGGCCCCTCAGTTGTTTTTCCTTTTTTTGAATATTGTATTTCTTCATCAGCAAAGATGAGTGTATCACCTGCCGCGTGGATAAGACGCATATGGTAGCGATTGTACCCCCTATCGGTCTCGAAGTTAATAGTGGATGACAGTTGAGGTGTAATTTTTGCGCCATAACATAAAACACTATTTGCCCCACCCTGTTCACCAATATGTAACTGCAAGGCGCCGGATTCGAGGAAGTTAAGTAAGCGAAAAAAACCAATAAGGTTTGATTTTCCTGCGCCGTTAGCTCCTATCAATACATTTAGCTGTCGCAGCTCAAGTTCCAGGTGACGAATTGACTTGAAGCCATCTATTGTAAAATTCTTTATTCGATTCATGAGTTAGACCTCTAAAATATCAACAAACATCAGCCGCGTGAATATTTCTTAAGTGCAAATTATGGTAAGGTGTTCAATGAAAATTCAATTCTATCCCACTTGAATTCTGGCAAGTTTGGTCCCATTGGCCTTGTAATCAGTACCCAAAGCCAACGACTTTCTTTTTATCGAACATAGAAAGCGGTGGCGCTCGACTTGTCCTTTCTCGAAGGCGCTGAACTTGGACAAAAAGATGTTGATTTCTTTTATGACGGCCCGTTCAGGTCACAGCCAACATTGTTGATAGATGGAAAATTTTCCATCTATCACTCATATATAATGGAATGTTTTCCATCTATTTTTATATTAAAACGCAAAACATGGAAATCAAAGCGTTACATTTTCCATGTTTGCATGACAATATCCAATAAGATGGAAATCAAATCAAATTTCAGACCAGATTTCAAACTGAAGCCAATGAATCAGGTGCGGCAGGTCTTGCGCTACCTTCATTCCGCCTGCGTCATGATGCAATCCGAG
>JAJYAS010000912.1 GCA_021779415.1 Bacillota bacterium | reverse complement strand
AGATATGTTAGTCTAGGTCCAAACTAAAATACCTACGTTAAAAAAAGGGAGGAACAACAACCATGACCTCACTAGGTGAAGAATCTAACCGTGCAATTATTACTGTTTTAGGACGAGATCAAATAGGTATTATCGCTTGGGTCTCAGGGCGACTTGCGGAATACCATGTCAATATATTAGATATCAGCCAAACTATCGTGAAGGATTTTTTCACGATGATCATGGTAGTGGATCTGGAACCAGCCACGTTAGAACTTATCGAACTAGCACGTACTTTAGATCGAGAGGGAAACGAAAAAGGACTGCAGGTAAAAGTTCAACATGAGGATATTTTTACGTTCATGCATCGTATTTAGATAAATCTAGTAATCTTAGATCTGGGATAGTGGAGGGAAATCATGACAATCACATTTGCGCGCGAGGAAATCCAGCAAACGCTTAAAATGATCCATGAAGAGAATCTCGATATTCGAACCATTACGATGGGAATTAGTCTTCTAGATTGTTGTTCCGAAGAAATTAATCGGATGGAAATGAAGGTCTATGACAAAATTACAAAATATGCTGGAAAACTAGTGTCTGTAGGGGAACAAATTTCGGCACGTTATGGAATTCCTATTATTAATAAGCGAGTATCTGTCACTCCGATAGCGATCGCTGCCGCTCACTTAAATGCCGAAGAGATGGTACGGATAGCTAAGGCATTAGACCGAGCCGCCCGAGAGTCAGGTATTAATTTTATAGGAGGGTTTTCTGCGTTAGTTCAGAAAGGCTTTACAAAGGGAGATCTAGCGTTGATTGATGCCATTCCGCAAGCATTAAGTGAGACGGAATTTGTATGTTCCTCCGTCAATATTGGAACTACAAAAGCGGGGATTAATATGGACGCGGTGTTAAAAATGGGTGAGGTTATTCTAAAATGTGCTCAACTTACGGCGGATAAAGATGGTATAGCAGCTGCTAAATTAGTGGTATTTTGCAATGCTCCTGAAGATAATCCCTTCATGGCAGGGGCTTTTCATGGAGTCGGAGAACCAGAGAGTGTCATTAATGTTGGTGTAAGTGGCCCTGGGGTTGTGGCCAAGGTAGTCAAACAATTCCCAGAAGCAGATTTTAGTGAATTGTCAAATTTAATAAAGCAAACTGCGTTTAAAATCACCCGTATGGGCGAGTTAATTGGACGCGCTGCTTCAAAGAGTTTAAATGTGCCGTTTGGAATTGTCGATCTTTCTCTAGCACCGACTCCAGCTATTGGAGACAGTGTGGCAGAAATTCTTGAAAATATGGGCCTTGAGCGCTGTGGAACTCATGGAACTACGGCTGCTTTGGCTTTGCTTAATGATGCTGTTAAAAAAGGCGGAGCCATGGCTTCATCCCATGTTGGGGGGTTAAGTGGTGCGTTTATTCCTGTCTCGGAGGATGCAGGAATGGTCGAAGCTGTTGAAGTAGGAGCCTTGACGCTTGATAAATTAGAGGCAATGACCTGTGTTTGTTCAGTGGGGTTAGATATGATTGCCCTACCAGGGGATGTAACTGCAGAAACGATTGCGGCCATCATAGCGGATGAGGCGGCTATCGGTATGATCAATAAAAAAACAACAGCCGTCCGTCTGATTCCTGCAATCGGAAAAAAAGCAGGAGAACGAGTGGAGTTTGGAGGATTGCTTGGTGGGGCACCGGTTATGGCCATTCATCCGTTTTCCTCAAACATGTTCGTAAAGCGTGGAGGTCGTATTCCTGCACCAATCATAAGCCTTACCAATTAAGACTAATCAATAAACAGACAGAGCTTCTCAATAAAAAGAAAACAACGGAAGAAATTTCCTTTGGAATCGTGCAGGAAACTTTATGTTTGTCTCGAATATAATAGTTTATAGTAAAAGCTGAGTCCAAGTGTATGACCTTGGAGCGGGGGATTATTATGGGGTGAATCACGTGACTCTTTCACGTGTAGGGCTTACACCTACTGCCCGAATCCGTCAACTAACCTCGTAAGCTAAGAAAGGTGGATATATTCTTGGTGGTTTCCTCATCTACGTTAAGGTGGTTGGGAAGCGCTACTTTGGCTGGTTTTCTATTAGCAAGTACAGCTCCTCTATTGGCTAGCCCTCAAATTAAAACGACAGACATTAAGCCTTCAAAGCCTCTGCTAGTGGCTTCTGCTGTATTTAATTCAGTACCGTCAGGAACCTATACTCAAGCTGTTCGTAAGCAGATGCAATGGAGACCTATAAAAGATGTCAGCGAGGGAGTAGTTACCGCTGTTCCAGCTCCTAGTGTTTCGGTCACAGTCGCCCAAAAATCCACTCAGCCTGAAACTGCAGTACAAGCCCCGAAAACCTCTAATGAAAACAGTAAACCCGTCAAGGTTGCAGCAACTCCAAAACAACAAGTTTCACGATCTGCAAGTTCTTCATTAGTGGATAATGCCCTAAGCTTACAAGGCGTTCCTTACGTTTTTGGAGGTTCAAGCACAAACGGATTTGATTGTTCTGGGTATACTCAATATGTTTTTAAGGGTTCAGGCAGTTCAGAT
>JAJYAS010000911.1 GCA_021779415.1 Bacillota bacterium | reverse complement strand
CGATCTGACTTATCAAAATGGACCTCATCTAAGAGTAGTAAGGGGCTAGCAGCAGAAACGGATAATTTATCTGCTAATTCTTTCCCCGCAACAATCGGCCGAATGTCAGTCGAAGCATACGCGATGCGGATTTGTTTTACTTCTTCTAAATACGTAAAGATTGAAGATTTGATCTTTACAATGTCCAGTTCCCCAACAGATGGAGAAAACATATCGATACAATATACAACAGGTATCCCATCCGCAGTGCGGACTCTTCTTGACTGATTTACAGGAGTACCTTCGTCAACCCCTAGTTTCGCTGCGACCCTCGCATCCGCAAACGAGTTCTCAATTTCAATTTCACTTGTCCCTGGAACCATACCAAGTTCTAATATCGCGTCAGTCACTCTAAAAAGCACCTCAAGACCAGGTTTCACCTTTGGAGAGGATTCCCCACGCACATAAGTACCCAATCCTTGCTTTTTTTCGACAATCCCATTGGCTTCTAGGACCCTCAACGCTTCACGAAGAGTGTTGCGACTGACACCCAGTTCCTTGGCAAGGTTTTCCTCATTCGGAAGACGACTGTCGATAAGATATTTTCCACGACGAATTTCATCTAGCAGTTCCAAACGGACAAGATCAGAGAGGGATTTGCCACTCTGATGAATCCGTCCCATGATGTTTACCTCCTCAATTGTTTTAAGATTCCCTTCTAAGCATATTACTTATTAGGATTATACGGAATTCCATCCGCGGCAGGCGCAGTACTTCTGCCTACTAATCCGGTCAAGGCTAAAATCGTCAATGCGTAAGGTAGCATCTGGATAATATTTGAGGAAATACCCCCACCTTGCAATATCATACTCAAAGCCGTGGCGAACCCAAACAAAAGTGCAGCTCCCAATGATCCGAAAGGTGTCCATTTGCCAAAGATCATGGCAGCCATAGCAATATAGCCTCTTCCACCACTCATATTAACTTCAAAACTATTTAATAATCCTAAGGCTAAGTAGACTCCACCCAAGCTTGAGAGCATACCACCTATCATAACGCCCAAATAACGCAAGTTTCGAACGTTAAGGCCCGCAGTATCAGCAGCTTGAGGATTCTCCCCCACTGCTCTAATTCTTAAACCTAAATTTGTATGAAACAAAAAATAATGTGACGCAAACACTAGAAAGAACATTAAGTAAACGACCACATTTTGTGACCCTAGAATTGGGCCCACAAAGGGAATATCACTAATCCCAGGAATGGTTAGGTTGGGAAGAGCGGGTGTTTCTCGAGGAGTTCCTCCATACCCAAAAATGGTATTTAGTAAAAAGGCGGTTAATCCAGCCGCAAAAATATTGATACTCATTCCCACAATAACCTGATCCGCTCCGAGACTTACCGTTACATAAGCAAAAAGAGCCGAGATGAGCGCACCCATCAATAAAGCACCTAGCAAACCTAGCCATGCGCTATGAGTATAAAAGGAAAATAGCACCCCAAAGAAGGCACCAATCAGCATAATCCCTTCCATAGCTATGTTTACTACCCCGCTACGTTCGGAAAAGGTCCCCCCTAAAGCAGGGAGAGCAATTGGGGTTGCCATAGCGAGCGTTGCTGCCCACAAATCAGGTCTAGCCAATGTGTCCCAAAGCATATCTTCAAGCCTCCTTGACCGGCGCTAAAGAATGACGTCTGCGCCAACGTTTTTGAACCAAACTAATAACATTTTTGGATGCAATTAAGAAGATAATTATTCCAGAAATGACATCGGTTAAATGAGCCGGTACACCTGAAACTAATTGCATAGATTGTCCACCCGTCGATAAAGCAGCAAAGAAAATGGAAGCTAAGATTACTCCAAACGGATTATTATTGGCAAGTATGGCGACCACAATAGCCGTAAAGCCATATCCTGAAGAGAAACTGTCATAGAGTCGATGTTGTACTCCAAGCATTTGAACTGCTCCGGCTAAACCTGCTAACATTCCACTGATAAATAAAGCTAATACCAGATTAAACGAAACATTAATTCCAGCATACTTAGCTGCCCGTGAATTTAAGCCCACTGCTCTCAATCGGTATCCTAAGGTCGTCTTATAAAGTAACCAATAAACAATCACACAGACCACTAAAGCAATCACTAACCCCCAAGAAAGTTGGGTCCGATCCACTATCTTACCTAACATCGCAGATGGCAAGATCACCGGGGATTGAGGAACAAAGCCCGGTTGCATCATGGGGCCGTTTTCAAGCATATAGTGACTTAGAAAAATTGCGATGTAACTCATCATCATAGTAGTAATGACTTCGTGAGCACCCACTAAAGCCTTTGCCAGCCCAGGAATTATACCTGCCCAAAGTCCCGCTGCCAGCATACTTACTAGAACGGCTAAGGAAATATGTAGAATAGGAGGCAACCCATGTACAGAATAGCCAATCCAAACTGCCGCCATACTTCCGATCCAGTACTGGCCCTCTGCTCCTATGTTAAACAAACCAGCTTTAAAAGCTATAGCGACTCCTAACCCTGAGAGAATTAAAGGAATAGCATTGGCCA
>JAJYAS010000910.1 GCA_021779415.1 Bacillota bacterium | reverse complement strand
CCTCTTGGGCCGGATCTACATCTTAGCATTTTCAACTTACGTTGTCAATGACTAATTTGCTTTGCCCCCTACATTAACTACCATAGCTTTTCTGGTTCAGTAGTTTGTTTTGCGGCACTTAGATATATTAACACTTGAATACAGCGTTGTCTACTGTTATATTTATCCAGTATCTGTTTGGTCATAATTCCAATCGGCTGATTTAACACTTAGGGCCTTCACAAACAAAGGATGGATGAGTCCCCGTTTCCCCTACCAACCTGCCAAATAGCTTGAGAAGAGTTGTCCCAGCACAGTAGCTGAGCGCTCTTTTGAAAGGCTAATCTTAGGATGAAAGACACGTTTATTCTAGCCAATTTTTCCAGCTTTTATAGTACTCTGCTTCTTATCTTTGGCACTACTACATAATCAAGATGGCAGTCAGAACGGGTAGAGTAGGCAAATTCGGGTCTGGTTGAATCTGTAAGGCTCGAAGTAAACTATTAGTCCAACCGGCACGACTCAACTTTGACCCGTTGATACAGAACCAGTAAACATAAGGTCTAATCCCTTCGTTTTCATATCCGTTGGAATAAGTGAAGGTAACAATTAATAGGCTCTTCCTCAACAAGAACCCTCGGTTCTCAGCTTTTAAACTCTCGCGAATCCTATCTATACGCTTTTTATCCCACTTCTTTAAACTCCACACGCCCGATGAACCTTGTTAAATCCTGCATTAAGTTAACATATATCTCTTTATTTAAAAGTCTTCGATTATTATCGAATAAAAGACGAATAAGAGGTCGAGTTGGCATTTCCAAAGGTACCGCCACAACCACTCCCATTTCCCCCGTATTAAGGGTAACAATTGCATTTTCTGGGTATAAAATGAGGGTTTGTCGAAATGCCTGCACGACTTTCGGGTTAAAGTCTTTCCCTGACCCGGCAATAATCATTTCAAGAGCATGGTAAGGGGGTAAGCCTTTGCGATAGGGTCTGTCTGCGGTTAATGCTTCATAAACGTCGGTGACAGCTACGATTTGAGCATTGAGATGAATGTTGTTCCCCATTAATCCGTAGGGATATCCCTTCCCACTCCAACGTTCATGATGTTCTTTGACGGTTCCTAGCACGCTTGGTAATAAATGAGTATTTCTCAGCATTTTTGCACCTAGTTGTGGGTGCCGTTTCATCATGGCAAACTCATCATCCGTCAAACTTCCAGGCTTATTCAAGATTTCCGTTGGCACATTCAACTTTCCCAAGTCATGAAGCAAGGCTCCCAAGGTCAAATACTTGAGTCTCTTCTCGTTATATCCCAAACGCAAACCCGTCATTGTTGATAATATAGCAACATTTAAGCTATGCACAAACGTTCCATAATCATGGTGTTCAAACTTCTCAAAGTCTAATCGTACCATTTCTAAATTTAGATAGACATTTATGGGGTTTAGCTCGTTTAGAATTATTTCAACGAGCTCAACAGTTTTTTCAATCTGCTCAGGTAGAATAAGCCTCGCTTCATGGTAAATATTCCACAAAGAACCCACTAAGTTTATGTAAACATCTTTAGAAAAGGCTTTTACCTTCTCAGTTGAGTAATTTATGTCTTCCTGTTTTCTCCAAACAAAGACTTCTCGTTTCTGCAGAAGACCCTTTATACTTTCCGTAATCGCCTGCCCCTTATGTAATAATAGAACTCCAAAGTTATCAAAAAGATCTACACTCGCTGTCATTCCCGTTGTTGAATTAGATTGTGCCCGTTCCAACAACCAATTCATTGATCTCTGTCCCCTTCCATTGCTACCCATTGCAATTTAATTTTGTTTAAAATTAAATTAAAGTTTGAACTTACCCACGAGTTGAGTAAGATCTTCGCCGATCTTTGCCAAAGCCACTGCAGATTGGTTCACGGACGTCATAGTAGCGGCCTGTTCATCCGACGCAGCAGAAACTTCTTTAGTACTGGCAGCAGTTTGTTCATCAATGACACCAATATTCTCCACCATCCGCCATTTGCTTCGTTGCTTCAGTGACTTGTCGAATCTGTTCAACGACCGTTTTGACCTCTGAAACAATAGTTTAGAACGAATTCCCCGCTAGATTCACCGCATCCACTCCTGACACTAATTTAAAAGGATTCAGATAATCCCAGAATCAAATTTTCCCCTTTTTTAAACAAAATGTCGCCGAAATCAATGATCGGCGACAAGTTCTTGCTCGGTAACCCGGCTATCTTTACATTTAAGGTGAAGATCCGTGGCTTTGCGTCCCCAGTTCTCACTGAGTTTGCCTTTATCGCAGACTGTTAAATTAATCTATTACATAAGAACTATTAAGTCCTACTCGAGCAGGACTTAAGTACTACTGAACGTAGTATATTATACAGTATGTCAAAGTACAACACACTTTGTTCGTAATAGTGTATTTTTATTATATTATGACATTTCGGTTATTAATTATGATTAAATATTCTTTTTTATAACATTTTAATTATTTTCCATGCCTAATTCTCGCCTTGTTAAATATAACCACGCTATATAGCAAGACTCCTCCTT
>JAJYAS010000909.1 GCA_021779415.1 Bacillota bacterium | reverse complement strand
GGGAAAACTTAGCTTTAGGCTAAAAAACTGTGGGATTTCACACACTAAGGTGCGGGAAATCCCACAGCCGAGGAGGATGAATATGCGCAGGGTTTTGGTCGCTGATGACGAAGCTAATATGCGGTGGGTTCTAGAACGGGCCTTAACAAAAGCTGGTTATGAAGTGGAAACTGTGGAGGATGGACAACTGGCCTTAGAGCGGGCTTTAGCGGAGCGTCCTGATCTTGTTCTTTTAGATTTAAAGATGCCGAAGATGGACGGCTTAAGTGTCCTACGTATGTTGAAAGAGAATTATCCGGATTTACTGATGGTTATGATGACAGCACACGGAAGCACCTCCACAGCAGTTGAAGCCATGAAGGCTGGAGCTCAAGATTATTTGATGAAACCTTTTGATATAGACGAACTATTGATCACGGTAGCTAAGGCCTTTGAAGTAGAAAGCTTGCGCGAGCAGGTTGATTATTTGAAAGGAGAGGCTCAGCACGGCGGTTGGCAGTTAGTGGGGAAAAGTGAGGAGATGCTATCCGTTAAACATCTAGTTGAACGGGTTGCTCCAACGCCAGCAACGGTCCTTATTCAAGGGGAGTCGGGCACGGGAAAAGAACTGGTGGCCAACGCTATTCATACCTTAAGCCCGCGTGTCAACGGGCCATTTATTCGAGTGAATTGCGCAGCGCTGACTGAGACTTTGCTGGAAAGCGAACTGTTCGGACATGAAAAAGGAGCGTTTACAGGGGCACATGCTCGAAAAACGGGACGTTTCGAGTTAGCCGATGGAGGTACACTCTTTCTCGATGAGATCAGCGAACTGTCTTTTAACGTTCAAGCTAAGTTGTTAAGGGTTCTTCAAGAGCGGACGTTTGAGCGGGTCGGCGGTGAGAAGTCTATCAAGGTGGACGTGCGGATTATTACCGCGACGAACCGAGATTTACTAAAAGAAGCCCAAGAAGGGCGTTTTCGGGAGGATCTGTACTATCGCCTCAGTGTTTTTCCTATTTCTATCCCTCCCTTAAGGGCACGTCGGGAGGATATCCCTTGCCTTTCTGAACATTTCTTAAAGAAACTAAGTTCCTATGGGCAGAGCAAGACTCTTGGTCAAGGAGTCCTTACTCAACTCAAAGCGTATGACTGGCCGGGAAACGTTCGTGAACTGGAAAATGTGGTAGAACGTATGGTTATTATTTCCCAAGGGGCAGTAATTGGGGCGGAGGGGGTGCCCGTTTTTAACACTACTTCAAAAGAGGAGAAGAGAGCCGGAGCCTTTGAGCTACCGCCGGAAGGGATATCCCTCGAAGAAATTGAGAAATCCTTTCTCCAGCAGGCCATGGAACAAACGGGAGGTAACCAAAGCAAAGCTGCCAAACAGTTAGGACTTTCTCGGCATGCTTTTTTATACCGGTTAGAGAAATACGGAATAGATCCTCACTGGGGGATCTAGGAAAAGATCCTTACGTTTGGTTCAAGAAAACAAAGATAGGGTGGAGGTTTTCTTTTGCTAAATCACATGCCTGAGCTCCCACGTACTCGTGCCCGGGCTCTCTTTGACCTCATTGCTATAGGGCTTGTCGTGACGATTCTGACGATTATTCACTACACGAATTACCATTATGAAATGAATTTTCATATTTTACTGCAATTTGCGTATTATCTTCCTGTGATTTATGCGGCCATGCGTTTTGGGCTTGCTGGGGGGATCCTATCTGGCTTGGTGATTACACTTCTCATCTTACCGTTTATGACGCATTTCCATGCCCTAGACCCATCCGCCATCTATACACAATGGGTGGAAATTGCCTTAATTAACATCATTGGTTGGTTAACAGGATTTCTAACCAGACAGGAACGGAGGGCAAAACGCAAATATCAAATTGCTTTAACTGTTCAAAAGGAATTGGTGGAGAAGTTAAAGCTAGAAGGTCTGGAACGTGAACGATTAGAGGGCGAGATCCGGCAAACGGAGCGAGTAACCGCGCTTGGGCATATGAGTGCCGGGTTAGCTCATGAAATACGTAATCCCTTAGGAATTATGAAAGTGAGTATCCAACTCTTGGCCCAAGAAAAAAACGATGATGCAGTGGTTTCGGAATATTGTCGCGTACTTCTGGAAGAGTGTGAACGGTTAAACCGTTTGGTGAGTGAGTTTCTGAGCTTTGCTCGGCCTAAAGAACCGATCCGTGAACGGATTACGCTGGGGACACTATTGGACGAAGGTGTTAGCTTGATCCAGCCCGCCCTGCGGCAAAACCATATTGAGTTAGAACAAACGCAAAATCGTCTTGCTGAACAAGAGGTTGAGGTAGACCCGGATCAAATTAAGCAAGTCATACTCAACATCTTTTTAAATGCTATCCATGCCCAGGGGGAGGATGGTATAATTAATCTAGAGGGCTTTCAGCGAGATGGCTTTGTGGGTTTCGCCGTCAGTGACGAGGGACCTGGTATTCCGCCGGAAGCCATGCCCCATATCTATGACCCGTTCTTTACAACGAAGGAAAAAGGGACTGGATTAGGGTTATCTGTTGTACACCGTATCC
>JAJYAS010000057.1 GCA_021779415.1 Bacillota bacterium | reverse complement strand
CTAAAAACCAATTCAGCTCGATACTTCAGCAGATATAGTCCTTTTAATAAAAGCCTTACCATTTCTCGTTGAGTTGTGAAATGGTTTCTCAGTCGCCTTACTAAGAATAATTGCATGATATTCGAGGCCATAAAGATCAAAGAGAGCACTGCCTATCAATAAGGCAACAATATAGTAACAAAATCGCTGCGAATTTGAGCGCTTGAACTGGCCTCCACACTCTCTACGTGCACATTCCTCCCATTGTTACAAGCATATAGACATAAGGATTAAAGTTCATTCGAGCTTCAAAAGTATGTATCCCTGCGTTGACTCCCGGAATTGATTTTATGTTTTGCGTCATGTGGACAACTCTAAATACAACTTATGCAATCGTGGGAAAATGCTAAATGACTTAAGTCTGACCAGTCTCAATTTTCTTTTTCCTTAATAATCCCCAGTATAATCCCTACTTTTAACGCAGCATAAACATTAAACCTTACCTCCTGAGCATCAAGGCTGCAGCCGATAAGTTCTTCCACTTTGCGCAAGCGATATCGAAGGGTATTAGCATGTATATACATTTTTTTTATCGCGGTCGAGATATCTCCACCTGAAATAAAATAATGCCAAAGAGTTAAGAGCAGGTTGCCATCATGATGTTGGTCGTAGTTGAGAACAGGACCGAGCGTTTCATTGAAAAAATCGCGTAAGTCTTGCTCTCTTTGGTTATAGAATAAACGGGTTGCGCCTAATTCGTTAAAGAACGCCACATTTTCTTCTCTGCCTAATAATTTACCCATTTCTAATGCTACTTTCGCCTCTTGATAACTGCGATAGAGCAATGGCGGATCTGAATAAATATTACCGACTCCAGCCCAAAGTTCTACATCGCTTAATATTCCCTGTAACTCCGAATAAGCCTTAAGCGGTATATCCTTCCATTTATCGCTGACTATGCTGTCTTTTTCTCTTATTCTGTGGTAAGGGAATAGGGTTACAAGATAATTTCCTATCATTCCTGTCACAACACCGGGGTATTTTGCAAGAAGAATGTTTTCAGCCGTAGCACGAACATCGGAAAATCTATTTCCGCGCACCTTCATTTTCCCTTCAATAATTACAACAATATATGGGCTTGAGAGGTCCCAGCCCCACTCTTGTCCTTTTGTTTTGAGACTATCGTAATTATTGAATAACAGGTTAAGTATCGATTCATCCCGCAAGTACTGCTTTAACTCTATCTGCTCCTGCCGCTTCGTAATTTCTACCAACATAGCCGAACAAAGAAATTCAACGCTCTCTATTTCCTTAGAAGATAAGTTATCATTATCTGCCAGAACCCACAAATAACCCTCCTTCCTTAGATTAGCAATAGGCCAACAATAGAAGAAGTATTTTGTTCCTCCAAAGGAAATGAATCCCTTCGTCATTTCGTTAGAGTTTACAACAATGCTAGGTAATGATACCTTTTCCTGGGAAAAACCAGATTGATTTTGCGGAACATGCCAGCATTGAACATGTCCTTGTTCATTAGTAACAAATACAATCCTCTTAATTTCCTCCATCAAGAGACGGCTTAGTCCTATCAAGCCACATTTCTCTGCCTGAGCTCCCGTAATTCGTTTAACCCATTGAAGATGATTTTCCATTTTGGTCTCCTCGAATCAATCCTTATTTCTTTCCAATATTCCGAATAAATCTTATTGAGGGCTTGGTAATTAAAACATCGGCAAATCCCAAAACAGAGTTACATGATTCTATCGGGTCAGGCTCGCTAGGGAACAAGTGACCAAGCGCGTTAACCGGGCAAGCCGCTACACAGGCTGCTGGAAGGCCATTGTCCAATCGATGCAAGCACAAATTACATTTGTCTACCCTACCTGTTAGCAAGGAATATTTCGGAACATGAAAAGGACAGGCATATGTGCACTTTCCACATCCGCTGCACAGTCTTGGATCGTGCAATACAATGCCATCTTTGCGTTTCCTATAGGTTTTTTCAGGGCAAACGCGAACACACTCCGGATTTTCACAATGATTACAACTCAGTGATAGAAAGTAATGCGTCCTGGAATTTTCGGATACCTCTTTAAGCCATCGCCATTGCGCACTGCCTTGTGAAGCAAATTCATTACGGCAAGCTATTTCGCAGCTACGACAGCCTATACATAGGTCCGGGTTAAACAAGAAGCGCCAAGCCATTCTTTTTCCTTCTTTACAGTTGGAATTGTACTATTTAACATTTAAGTTATATTTCGACACTTAATTGCGTTTATAACTGAGTACGCGGCCAATACCGCGTACTCTCTCATTTTATAACTCACTCTTATGAGACACAAACTAATATAATTCTTCATTATACATCTTGAAGCATTTCTTTAAGAATTTCTAAATCCCAAAGGAGAATCCCCCAAATCAATTCGATTAAACCACTGTAGAAACCTATAGAATCGTTTGAGTTAGCATCATTAAAAAAATCTTCGATCCACGTTAGCGGATGGTTTGATATAAAATCCATCTGCCGTTCAATCATCAATGGGGTAGAACTCTGATTTTCATTAATCATTGTCTTTGCTAGAGCATTACTTACCGTTGCTAAGAACATAAGTTCTAATCCCATGTGGTCTTCCGGCATCTGGTACTTGCGCTTGATCTCAAATCCGTCCTGCCGATACGCTTCGCGAACTTGTAAGGTAGGCCAACCGAAGAGCAGTTTTTCCGGAGTCCGGTAGACAGATTCCCACGGGGGTGCTTTCGGTTCACCAGGCCCTATGAAAAGACTTGTGAATTCTAACTGAACTTCTTGACTCGCTTGGGAAGCCGGCAATTTTTTAAGATACTCTGTACAATTAATTAGCCTCTCTAATCCGCTCTTCATCTTATCGTTTGCTGCTTCTAAAGGAAACTGCTCCCAAAACGCACGGTGCGTAAATTCTGCGCCCTCATCCGGTATAGATTCAAGCAAACAATTCCCCAAGAAGTAGTAAAGTTTTGTACGTAAGACGCATACTTCCTCCCAAGATGACGTCATTATCACTTACCTCCAAGTTGTTGAATGGTATTTCCTCCGATAATTTTAGCCTTTCCGGATTCACCCTGCGTTACCCATTGAAATACAAACCAGAAAAGCAAGGTGCCGCCTGAAATAATGCCAAGGAAAATGAGGATTTCAATAATAGTAGGACAATAGCTTCCCTGCGTAGCCCAAATATTAGGGACTATAATTGAATCGACACCTTGCTTGTACTCGCCGAGCGTTACCCCTAATGGACCGGGCACCAAGGGGTATATAAAGGCTGAAAACAGCAGCCATACCCGTTTAAAGAATACCCCGATCACAATTAACGTTGAGGCTAAAAGGACAAAACTTTTCTTTTCGCGGTTTTTCGCAAATACCAATAATAAGAAAGGAATCAACAAACCAAATATCATTTCTCCCCAGAAGAAAGGTGCTAAGCTACCGCTGAAAAGAAGGGACACGTCTTTCATTACAGTTGACTCACCTGGAAATACAAAGGTTAGTATTTCACATCCTATCAAAAACGCATCTACTGCTACGAAAACGGCCAGAAGTCCGGCAAGACTGCTAAAAAGCTTATCTTCTATTTTATACTTGCCTGCACGGTTCAGTGCCCAGAGAACAATAAGAAGAAGCGCCAAGCCGGAGTCCAAGGCCGATGCGATAAATATCGGCGCCATTAGCGCACTATGCCAAGCGACTCTTGCTATCTGCAAACCAAATATCCAGGCAGTAACTGAGTGGACTAATATAGCAACCGGCAAGGCAATTCGAGACATGATCGTTATTTTTCTTTGATCCGGATTAGGCTGAGTCATAAAATACAGGTAAAGGACAGAAATGATCAAATAGCACGTGATAACAACTACATCCCACATAAGAGGAGACCTGAATTGGGGATGTATAATAAGGTTCAATATCCTTTGCGGTTTCCCTAAATCAACCACAATAAAACCTGCCGCCATAGCAATGCATGCTACGGAAAGCAGTACTGCAGGCAATGATACTTTTTTAAACGAGGGAATATTAAATACGGTGGCGGAAGAGGATACAATTAATCCTCCTGCGGAAAGACCGACAAAAAACATAAATGATGTAATATAAAGGCCCCAGGAGACAATGTTGCGCATCCCTGTTACGATAAGGCCGTTCGATACTTGGTAAATCCAGGCACCCAGCCCGGCTACAACAAGCAAGCCTAGTATTCCGACCCAAAGAAAGTTCTTATTCTTGTTTCCCATATTCTCACTCCTCCTTTAGCGCAAGTAATAAACTTGCGGTTTTGTTCCTAATTCTTCAAGAAGCCGAGAAGAAGCTTTCTCTCGGATCGCTTTGGAAACCTCGCTGTTCGGGTCGTCCAGATCCCCAAATTTACGGGCTTTGGCAGGGCATACCACTACACACATCGGCTCCAAGCCTACGTCTGTCCGTTCTTTGCACATTGAACACTTTTCTGCAACCCCTAATGGCCGTGCCAGGGCATCCCCGTAGTTAAAATCAGGCATCCTGACAGCCTTCTGCCAGTTGAACACTCTCGCATTATACGGGCAAGCAGCCATACAATAACGACAGCCAATACAACGGTCATAATTGATGAGGACTCGTCCGTCTTCCGCTTTGTAGGTGGCTCCGACCGGACATACTTTTACGCATGGTGCATTTTCGCAATGCTGGCAGGCTACTGGCCTCCATGATTTGGTCAGGTTAGGAAATTCGCCACTGGCGCTGTCCAAATTCTCGCCGCCTTCGGTAAGAATTCGATTCCACAGCATCCCCATAGGCACATTATTTTGCATTTTACAGGCCATAGCACAGGTGTGGCATCCTACACACCGGCCGACATCTACTGTTATTCCCAGTTTTGTCATATCCTTAGCCCTCCACTCTCTTAACTTCGACCAAACAATCTAGATATGGAATAATTTTATTGAAAAATAGTTTTTCTCCTCTAGGATTCATATTGGAGTTGGTAACCATTTGCATGTCACCTTTTTTGAAGTAGCGGCTCCACCAACCTTCGGGCATCTGAATCATGCCGGGACGTATATCATTGACAATATTGCATTTGCATTGGAAGCTGCCCCGGTCATTGAATACTTCGATATAATCATTATTTTTGAGTCCTCTGGCTTGAGCGTCCTTAGGATTAATCCTGATAATAGGTTCAGTTAAAACTTGATTAATCCAGCGGGAATTAGAGAATGTTGAGTGGGCACGGAAGCGGGAATGAGGTGTTCCCAGCGTCAGAGGGTACTTTTTGGCAAGTGGGTTGGAAGGATACGCTTCATTTGGTTCTTGCCAGATCGGGAACGCACAATTATCTTCTATAAACACCTCGTTGTATAACTCTATCTTGCCCGACGGTGTCCCGAATTTGTGATCAAGGTACCCTACGAAAGGTGTGTTCGGGACATTCAATCTCAATATGCATTTATTGGCTTTCAGTCCCTCAATCGTAATCCCCTTAAACATTGGATCCGGCGAATTTATGCTATTGCGATTATAATCTTCGGGGGTTTTGGGAAGATATTGGTCAAGTCCCATTCTTTTAGCAATTTCTTTTTCAATTTGGAAGTCAGACTTGCTTTCAAACAATGGTTCAAGGACCTTTTGCTGCATCAAGACATGATTGCGGTCAGCTGTCAGATAAGCAATATCATACTCCGATTCCAAAAAGGAGCAGGCAGGTAATACAATGTCCGCGTAATTTATACTATCGCAGTGCTGATTGTCGACACCCACAATGAATTCCAGGGATTTTACCCATTTTATCGTTTGATTCATATTGGTTAAATATTGTTTAAGAGTATTACCCTGGAAAAAGTATCCTTTAATCGAGTTTGGTTTAGTTAAATAGTCAGGATGAGACACAACCTCAGCTGGCGCATTCTTAAATTGTGGTGGCAAAGGCCAGGGTGGCATTGAGAAGGCAGCAAAGTGAGCAAAGTTGGTCATGTGGTTTGTTGCACGACCTGTTCCGCCACCGACACGTCCGATATTTCCGGTCAAACCAGCAACCATGGTTCCCAAACGACCGGTGGTGTCTGAATTATACCACTTATCCGGTCCGCCTACGCCCCATTGAATTGCTGCCGGTCCACCGAGAGCATATTCCTTGGTTAAATCGGTAATAACTTGTTCCGGTATTTCCGTAACTTTGGATGCCCAGGCAGGAGTATAATCTTTCACATGCTCGATAAAACCAGTGAGGACAGTTTTGACTGTAACCCCGTTAACAGTATACTCTCCCTCTAATGCAGGTGTAATTCCCGGAGTATCCGATGGTTTAGCCGAATTGGAGTTTTTATCCCATACAAGGTATTTGTCACCTTCACGCATAATGGCTTTGTTATCTTGACGGATTAAGAATGGAGCGCTGGTATATTTACTAATATAATCTGCATCATACCATTTATTATTTAGTATTAAATTAATCATGCCTAAATATAAAGCGCTGTCCGTTCCGGGACGGATAGAAATCCATTGATTGCACTTTGACGCGGTTGTGGAATATGACGGGTCAATACAAACCATTTTCACCCCTTTTTCTTTGGCTTCAAAGAAAAAGGCGGAGTCGGTAAGAGAAGTTTCCAATAAATTATTACCGACTAAAATTATCATTTTGGAATTTACCCAGTCAGTAATCTCGTTCGTCCCTGTATCATTGATACCCATGACCGCAGTCATGCCGCTTGCCTGTCCCAAGTCAATACCATAAAATGCCTGTGACGGATTTTGAAAACCTAACATGGCAGCCAAAGAATTGAAGGGATAACAAATGTTGGAGCTATATCCGTATAATACAGACTTTCCACCATATTTCTCTATCATTTCCGTGAATTTGTCGGCAACGGTCTTCAGGGCTTCATCCCAGGAGATAGCGACAAACTTGCCTTCTCCTCTTTCCCCTACACGTTTTAAAGGAGTTTTTAAGCGGTCCGGACTGTAATTGCGTTCTATCTCGCTCAGTCCCCGGAGACAACATTTGTTCTGATTCGGATCCGGCCATTCGTTTGGCTCCAGTTTCACTAATTTTCCATCACGGACAGTGCACTTATAGGAGCAACGACCTCCACAGTTTGGGGGATGAAAAGTGTAAGCAATTTTCTCTTGCTTCTCGCCTTCCGCCGATGCCGGACGAATCCAGTCGGTAAAAGGCGTAACACCCACGACTCCTAAAGCGACAACCCCTCCACTTGCCTTAATAAAATTTCGCCTTGAGAACTCCATTCAAAGTATCCTCCCTTTCAGTAAAGATAGACTCGTTGTATAGACTATACAACGAATTCATAGCTAATAATATTGTCGCTACGAACAAGGAAATGGAGATACTTTTATGATTTTGCGTTTTTTTCACTATATTATTTTTTGTGCAGTTGTAGCAAACTACAATTTTTCAACAGTATCTCTGTGCTACTTTACAAACAATTATGAATACCGAGCAATATTTACAAATGTATCATGATAAGCTATATCTGTTTCCTGTCCCCCTATCAGGGTGTTTATGCTTTTTCCGTCTAAATCCTGCCTGGCAGAACAGATAATAATCTTATCAGAAAGTTCTTGGCAGACTTTTGCTTTTAATATAACTTCGCCCCATTGGTTATAAACGGATACAGGATCCCCGGATACAATTTTCTTTAATCCAGCCAATTCCCTGTTCAAAATAATTTCATTCGTTGCTCGTCCTTCAAGTAGCCAACTTATATTTCCAAATTGAGAATTAAAGCGATCCGCTTGGCGCACACAGATAAGACGATACGGATAACTTTCCGGAGGGGATACCGGCGCTATTGCACTCGGTATTTCCGGACAACCAAGTTCCATAGCTTCCGGAACGACGAATCTATACTTTTTTTGCTGTATAGAATTATCAGCAAATTTATTTAGTGGAATCTTTCTTGGACCAGTCTTTAATTCTCTATAGTTGTCAATCTCCAATTGCCGATATAATTGTGGGAGAACCCCTTGTCGAAACCAATCTGATATGGTCCGCTCTGCCTGAAATGAACAAACTCCAGGGAAAGCTTCATTTAGGACCTGGGTAAGAGCCTGGGCAACTTCCAACTCAGAACGCACCTCTCCCAATGGTGTAATTGCCCGTTCATTTAAACCAAGCCATTGATGCCAACTCCCTGCTACAAGATCTTCCATCTCAAAGATAGTTGCAGCTGGGAGGACGATATCGCTATAGCGTGCAGTCGGAGTAAGAAAATAATCCGTCGTTACAATCAAATCGAGGCTGTCTATCATCTCCCGTAAAGCCTGAAGTTCAGTTCCTTGAACCAAAGGATTGCTTTGTGTAACCCAAAGCATTCGAATCGCGGGGTTAAAGGTATTTCGATTAAGAACTAAAGAAGACAAATTCATCTTCCGATTATTTTTTAAATCCGAGCCCCATATGCTGTTAAGCAGAAAATCAGCGGGCTGTGATGTATAGACTCCGCCTCCACAATTTTCCATAGCCCCACCGGCAACAGCAAGTGCATGTATGGCACGAATATTCTGTCCACTATTGCTGTATTTTTGCAGTCCTTTGCCAATCCAAAATGCTGCTGACGAACTATGGCGAATTTCATCTGCCAAATGTGTAATTGCTTTGCTGGATATTCCAGCCACCTTAAGCAATTGTTCCGGATCGGTATCTAATAGCCAGTCCTGTAAAATTCCCCATCCTTCCGATTCATGAAGGAGAAAGTGATAGTTAACACTGCTTTTTAAGATTAATTCACGCAAAACAGCCAAGGCAAGCGCCCCGTCACCACCGGGTTTAACGAAAATCGCTTCGTCTACATTATTAGCTGTCATTGAAGGAAACACGTCAATAAGGATAACTTTCGTTCCACGATTTCGCGCTTGCTGTAGGATCCTCATTTGATGGATTGCTGTTGAGGCAGGGTTTACTCCCCAAAGAACAATCAGGTCCGCCTTTCCCATATCTTCGGGATCTTTTTGACCATACAGGCCAAAATCCAGTAACTCGGCATCGTACCCTGGCCCTCCACTTTGCAGACTTTCGATTTGAGTAAGAGGCGCTATCGAAGAAAGCATATGCGAGAGAGAACGAGCTAACACTCCTGTATTAGCCTTACCGTCCAATAGGGCTAGGGACAAAAGATTTCCATCATTCTGGTAAATATCGATAATATTACTAGATATTTCTTGCAATGCCTCTTCCCAAGTTATCCTCTTCCAATTTCCTGATCCGCGAGCGCTTTGCCGTAAAGGATAGAGTATTCTATCAGGATGATAAACATGTTCAGCTAAGCTATATCCCTTAGAACATAACGTACCGAGTGTATAAGAATGAAGGGGATCGCCGGACACTTTAATCAGCCGGTAATTGTCTACATAGGCTAATATACTACAAGAATCATTACAATTAAGGGGACAAACGTGTCTGGTAATCTGCACAAACATCTCCTCCAAAAAATATGCATCAAATTACGTTATCCGTTAATGATGGGTGTGGAACAAAACTCTTATAAATTTAAGTATGGATATTAATTTTCGAAAAACAAGCACTAGAAACTGGAAATAGCCAAAGGTTTTCTTTCAGCATTCAATTAAAATCTATTGGGAATTCTCTAATACCTTTGTGCGTGTATTTTACCACCCGTTTCACCTCCGGTCTATTTCGACCTTCATTAATTTCCATTATTATAAATATAAGTTGCTTCTTTTAACGTAAAAAACCCACAGAGTTGTTCATTGCTCGTACGAAAGCTTTCTCTAAATCCTTCTCTCTAATTGATTTCATGCCACAAGACTCCACACCATTGATTTCCCGGTTAATACACCGCCACAAGTACTTCTTATTTTTACCACTTCCCCATGTTTGACGTCTGAATTTTGACCCGCAGTTTTGGCAAAAAAGCTTTCCAGAAAAGGCATAGTCACTTGTAAACTTGCTCTTACCCGTTTTGGAATAACCGCGCATACTAGTGCGTCTTTCGAATTCTAACTGTATCGCTTCGAATTCTTCCTTAGATACAATTGGTGGGTGACTGTTCTCAACATAATACTGTGCAGCTTGCCCGTTATTCTTAACCCTCTTCTTGGCAAGGAAATCCACTGTGAAGGTCTTTTGAAGTAAAGCCTCTTTTTCGTTCTTTAAAATCTTATTGACGGTGCTATCGTACCAGAGGGAACCGCCCGAACCTGTAATTATCCCATCTCTTTGCAAATTAGAGGCTATTTTATAGGGACTCTTCCCATCTATAAACTCCCGATATATCCTTCTAATTACTTCAGCTTCCTCCGGCACAATGACCAATTCACCATTTTCGTCTTTCGTATAGCCAAGAAATCTATTGTGATTTACCTTTACCTTGCCCTCCTGAAAACGGAAAGCAATCCCCATCCGAGTGGCCTGTGATAACGAATTACTTTCCTCTTGCGCTAAACTCCCGAGCAAAGTTATCAAGAACTCTCCTTTACTATCGAGAGTATTAGCATTCTCTTTTTCGAAGAAAATAGCAACCCCCTTCTCCTTGAGTTGGCGTACATATTTCAAAGTATCGAGAGTATTCCGGGCGAACCGACTGATGGATTTGGTGATCACCATGTCGATCTTACCAGCCATACAGTCCTCAATCATTCGGTTGAACTCCACACGTTTTTTGGTGTTGGTTCCACTGATACCTTCGTCTGCGAAGATTCCACCGAACTCCCAGGCTGGATTGTTTTTAATGTAGGCAGAATAATGTTCCACTTGCGCCTGATAACTCGAAAGTTGCTCTTCATTATCTGTGGAAACCCTAGCATAGGCACAAACCC
>JAJYAS010000908.1 GCA_021779415.1 Bacillota bacterium | reverse complement strand
ATCTCCCGTGTGCAACCAACCCTCCTCGTCGATCACCAGGGCTGTAGCTTCTGGCATGTTATAATATCCCACCATGATGCCAGCCCCCCGTGCACAGAGGTCTCCTTGTTCTCCAAACGCCATTTCGGCTCCTGTGACCGGATCAACAATCTTCACTTCCATACCCCCCAGAGGCCTTCCCACTGTGGACACTCGCCGTTCCAAAAGGTCATCAATTCTCGTCTGGGTAATGACCGGAGAGGCTTCTGTTTGCCCATAGGCTATGGTTACTTCTTCCATCCCCATTTTTGAAATCACTTGCTTCATGATTTCAACGGGACAAGGGGATCCGGCCATGATTCCTTTTCGCAATGTCTTGGTATCATACGAGGTGTTTTTTAATAATTCTAATTCCGCTATAAACATCGAAGGGACCCCGTGTAACGCAGTACATTTTTCTTTTTCGACTGCCTCAAGGACCTTGGCTGGGTCAAAAACCTCAACTGGGACCATAGTCGCCCCTTTGGTTACACAAGCCAGAGAGGACATAACACAGCCAAAGCAGTGGAATAGAGGCACCGGAAAACAGAGGCGATCTTCTTCAATCAGATTCATAGAATCCGCCACCATATTGCCATTATTGATAATATTATTATGAGTTAACATAACGCCCTTGGGAAACCCTGTCGTTCCAGAGGTGTACTGAATGTTAATGACATCCCCAGGATAAGTCTCGTTTTGATAGTCTTTTAAGACCTTATCGCTGATGTTTAAGCCATAGTTCATAAAATCAGACCAATTAAGGATGCCTGGAACCCGTTTCTCGCTCAATAAAATGGCGTGGCGAAGCATCGGTAAGTTTTCAAATGCAGACGGCCCCTCCATGGGTGAGTCAGCAAGTGTTGGTAACACTCCCTGCAAAATTTCTATATAGTCACTTTGTTTAAACCCTTCTCCTAAGAAAATTGCGGTACAGTCGGATTGTTTTAGGAGATATTCTAATTCCGTGATCCTATATTGGGTATTGACAGTCACTAAGATCGCGCCCATTTTGGCACTTCCATATTGCAATAAAATCCATTCCGGGATATTCGTGGCCCACAGGGCAATGTTATCACCCTTTTTAATCCCTAATCCGATTAAGGCCTTGGCCACCTGATCAGCAGCTATGCGAAGCTGTTCATAGGTATAGCGCACGGGACGATCAGCGTAAACCATAGCTTCTTTATCCGGTACTCGCTTACTCACATCATCTAATAAATCTCCAACCGTCACATTCAAGATCATTGTCATGCTTTCTTCCTCCCAAAATTTATTTGAAGCTTACGCATAACTATACTTAGCAATATTAGTGCCATAATTATGAATTTTCTGATATTTATATAAACCCTTTAAATACGAGCCTTTACTACTACCTGAAAGGCATTAGAACCCAAATCGGGAAATCTAGGCAATCTAACCTAGGTGAACTTGCCTAATCTAGGCATTTTTACACGCTTGGATCCCTATCCCAAAACAAATAGCACCCTTCCTACTCTTAATGATTCATCTCAGAGCAAGAATTGTGCCGTAATCGTTAATAATTATAAATAGTTTAGAAAACTATCAATTACATTTTTCCCGACGTTGCAACTCGCGTAATTCCAAGTTTCTTACACTTACGCATAAGGGTAGAAATGTCGATTTTGAGGGCTTGTGCAGCCGAACCGAGATGCCCATTTTGGTGGAGAGCTCGCTCAATCGATTGCCGTTCTGTGGCTGCCACCGCTGCTTTTAACGGGATTATTTCACTTCCTTTATAACTTGAACCATGTATATTTTGTAAAACAATAGCTTTACTTGCCCGCTGAATCTTCTCAGGCAAATCTACTTTCTCAATGATGCCGCGCTGGCTAAGTACGACTAATCGTTCCACGACATTTTCTAATTCACGCACGTTACCAGGCCAAGAGTACTCATAAAGGCAGTCCATCGCTTCCGGAACAAAACTAAGAACGCGATGATACTTATGACAAAACTTGTCCAAAAAAGACAAGGTTAGCATCAAGATATCCTCTTTTCGTTCTCGCAGAGGAGGTATACAAACTGGTATGACATTAAGACGGTAATAAAGATCCTTCCGAAAAGTCCCCTCATCAACCATCTCCTCTAAATCTCGGTTAGTGGCACAAACATACCGAATATCCATCTGCAAGGGAGTTGTTCCACCAACACGCATAATTTTATGGTCCTGCAGTACACTCAGTAGCTTTACCTGGAGAAACAGAGGTAACTCGCCAATCTCATCTAAGAAGGCAGTACCATGGTTGGCCTGAGCCAACAACCCCGCCTTCCCCTCACGTCGTGCCCCTGTAAATGCGCCTCCCTCATAACCAAATAATTCTGATTCTATCAATGTAGAAGGAATGGCACTACAGTCGACTTTTATAAACTTCCCTTTAGCACTGCGACTACTATTCATGTGCAGCAGAGAGGCTATTAACCCTTTTCCCACTCCTGACTCACCGTAGATCAGCACTGTTGCGTCAGAATCTGCGATCCTTGGAAGTTCATCCAAGA
>JAJYAS010000907.1 GCA_021779415.1 Bacillota bacterium | reverse complement strand
TACACCCGCGTGGTGCCTCAGGACGGAATCGAACCGCCGACACGAGGATTTTCAGTCCTCTGCTCTACCGACTGAGCTACCGAGGCAAATGGTATGGCGACCCCAATCGGATTCGAACCGACGATCTCCTGCGTGACAGGCAGGCGCTTTGAGCCGGCTAAGCTATGGGGCCTTATCAATGTTCAAGATGCAATGCTCAAAGTTGTTTGACTAAAAGCACGTACCTCAACATCTATATCATAGACCAGTACCAACCCGTTCGGGCCTCTGGTCTCTGATGTCAGGAATGGTGGGCGATGACGGGTTCGAACCGCCGACATCCTGCTTGTAAGGCAGGCGCTCTACCAGCTGAGCTAATCACCCGAGAACTGACGATTATCAGTATACACAATAATGTGCTCTATGTCAAAGCATTTTTTTGTACCAATCAGAAAGTATTATTATTTATTAAAAATCCTCAATCCATGAGCTACGCATCACTAAATCAACAGGTATTTATATCTGCTTGTAAAAGACAACATATCCACAGAGTAGGAAGGCGGATACCCCCTCTTCCTTAATTTGTCGATACTTTCTTTTGCTTAACCACATCTTCAATACTAATCGATCGCGTATGTTTAGTATGTGACCACTGTTTGTCCTTACGATTTATGAAGCCCAAAAAGACTATTGGAATCCAACTGTAAATGAACAGAGGATACAATATAAGGCCAACGTAAGCACGCCAAGGCAAACGGTCAAGTGCTAACGCAGCTACCGGATAGAGGTATTGGATTGCGGATAATATTTGCCATCCAGTCCAAGGCATCACCAATGTGAATATATGTGTATAATTAACTTGTAATGCAGATATAAAATTTGTCAGCATAAAAAAAGTTGCGACCATAACAAGTGCTGGTTGAAAAAGGTGGATCGCGGCATCAAAGTACATTATCTTACGTTCTTTTAATCCTTTAATAATTAGTGGAAAGAAATATCGTCCGGCAACGTCAACCTGACCCTGAGCCCACCGCTTTCGTTGATACCAAGACTGAATAAATGTCAGTGGTTTTTCATCATAAACTACTGCGTCATGAGCCCAAGTTGTTTTAATACCATGGGACAATGCCTTCATGCTGAACTCGAGGTCTTCAGTAAGGGAAGTAGCACCCCAACCAAACTCTTTCAATACGTCAGTGGCAATACACATGCCTGTACCACCTAAAACATTCGAGAGACGTCCCGTATTATACCTGGCAAGTTGTAGCAAACGATTTGTCACCCAAAATGCAATCGAAAACGTGTTTGTTACCCAAGTATCAAACGGATTCTTGGAGTCTAAATAACACTGAACAATTTTATGCCCGTGGCAAAGCTTGCTATTCATTTCAAAAAGGAAGTTATCCTTCACAAGGTTATCTGCATCGAAAATAGCGATAGCATCATATTGACGCTCCATTTTAAAGAGACGGTAAAACATCCACTCTAGTGCATACCCCTTGCCGCGCTTTTCAGTATTAAACCTCCGATGTACAATTGCTCCGGCATTTCGTGCAATCAAGGCTGTCTTATCAGTGCAGTTATCTGCAACAACAAAGACATCATAGAGCCTCTTTGGATAATCAAGTTGGAGAAGATTCTCTAGTAATGGTCCAATAACAGTTTCTTCATTGTGTGCAGCAACGACTATAGCAAAACTCTTCTCCGGCTTAAGTATTTTTGTCTCCCTTTTGCGGTAGAGTCCAAACATCGAAAGGAAGAAATAATATAGGGTTAAAAAGATGATAACAACCTGAACAGGAATCATAATGAAATTAAATAGTTGCGTAACCGTAATCCCAGATAAAAAATCCACAATTCAACCCCCTTCTAACCCATAAATTTTAACATAGCAACTACTCCTATGCAAGAACGTTCACTAGAATAATCATGACAGATTGTCCACATTTTACTAGTATTTGCATATACCATAACTTAGAACTATAATCCGATAATAATCATCGCCGATTTGAGAAATTAAATAAGAAGAATAAAATAAGCGATCCACTGAAAATCAAGAGCACAAAGCTTGTTTTTAAGCCAAAACCCACTGATTGCCAATAGACATCATTCACCCGTGAACCCGACACCCAGGGAACAAACGAGCGAAAGATATGTGCAATCCCATTCCCAATTATAACAATAAATAATAGACCTGAAATCACGGTTAGCATGCCCATAACACCAGCAGGAGTATCCAAATGCCAACGATGGATTATATCGAGTTTTATCCGACGCCATTCAACACTCAAATTCCAAAGCCATCTTTGCCACATCTTTCTCACCTCATATCTACTGTATGATAAAGATATAAAAGATCGCACATATTTTAAAATTTGTATAAAAGGTCAAAAATGGGCATACTCGATAAAAGGAGGTGTTGTATAATTATGCCTGTATTGGGACCTGATGGGAAGTTCGTGCATTGTTCCTATTGTACCCAGAAGTTTCGCTTTGAATATGACGCTAAAAAACACGAACAAGAAAAACACATAAATCTTCCTTAAACAAGCAAAGAGACTA
>JAJYAS010000906.1 GCA_021779415.1 Bacillota bacterium | reverse complement strand
TACCGATCCTGTACTCAATGCTCCCCGCGGTCACCTTGAGGGAATCTGTGAGGAGATACTCCGTAGAAAGCTCAAGATTCGGTGGGACGGTTTTATGCGGGAAGACCAGCTTACTGAAAAGAATGTTGCTTTGTTTGAACGGGCCGGGTGTGAATGTTTTTCCTTCTCCCCTGACGGTCTGTGCCAGGAATCACTGGATGTCTTAGGCAAAAACCTTAGTGAAGCACAGATTTTAAAAGCAGCAAGTTTCGTCGCTCAAACAGATGTGGTCAGTGTCTATCATTTTATGGTTAATGTGCCTGGGGAGACGGAAAAGACCTGCGAAAAAAGTATTCAGTTTGTCGAAAAGCTTTACGAATTACACAGCAAGGAAAAAAATCTTGGAACTATCATACTGAATAATATTCGGATTTTACCAGGCACTGCTATAGAAAGCATGGCCAGGGCACAAGGGGTCATCGACTCAGAAACGGATCTGCTCTATCCGACCTATTACAACCCCAAACCGTTTAATACCTTCAGATACAAGCTGGAAACACTTCAGCAGTGCAGAAACGTATTCATGTGGCAGGAAGTGAGGAGGGAAGTAAAGTGAAGATACTATTACTAGAGCACCCACGAACCGTCTGCCCAGAACGATGTAATGACATCGCCAATACTCCCCTTTCCTCATGTCTTCATTCAGGTTATATTGCCGGTATGCTCAAAAGTGAAGGGCATGAGGTCGAAATCATAGAAGGTTTCCTGGATGGGCTCGACTACCAGGAAATTGAGCGCAGGGTAAAAGCGATGCAACCAGACGTGCTGGGGGTTCATATGGTCTACCATTGGCAGACGGACACGGTCTTGTACGATTTTCTCCACAAGGTTAAATTTAAACAACTATCCTCGTATATCACGGCTTACGGGTATTATCCGAGCACTGACTTCGAAGACATTTTAAAGCAGTGCCCAGATATTAATTCAGTGATCTTAGGTGAACCGGAACTGACCTTTGTCAAAGTGGCAAAGGCTTTAACTGTTCAAGATAGTCTAAAAAAACTTCCCGGTCTTGCTCAGAGGGACGACTCTGGTGCGATTGTTTCACAGCGGCGCGAACTGGTAGGTGATCTGAACGCTCTCCCTTTTCCCGTACGAACTGAAGCTCTGTTCCGTCTACCTGAAGTAAACCTGCAGGGAAGTAGGGGCTGCTATGGGGGGTGCACTTTTTGTTATATCAACCCTTTTTATGGACAGGGATCTCAGTGGCGTGGACGAACTCCGGAAAATATTATTGCGGAAATCGATGACTTAATTTCTGAACATAAAATAAAAGATTTCTACTTTACCGATCCTAACTTTTTTGGGCCAGGTGAAAGAGGCCAACAACGAGCCTCGCGCTTGGCTACCTTCCTGAAATCCAGAAACATTCGCTTTGGCATCGAGGCCCGGGTTAACGATATCCATGAGGAAACAATAGGTGCACTTGTCGAAGCAGGTTTACGTCATATTCTCATAGGACTGGAGAGCGGTAGTGATCGTTCACTGAAACGGATCAATAAGATGACGACGGTTGCTCAGAACGAGAGGGCTATTAGAATTCTCCGTAAATATGGGATTGAACCTAATATTGGGTTTATCATGTTTGAGCCGGACTCAACCTTAGATGATATCCGGGTCAACTTTGAGTTTCTAAAGCGAAATGATCTCATAAAAAATCTAGTGATTACGGCGAATATGCTTTATCACCACATGATTGTCTTAAAAGGAACGAAGGCTTACCGAGATCTAGAGGTGGCTGGGCGTCTGGAGGTCCAAGCATCAACTTATGAAAGTGTTGTGTCTCTAGCAGATTCTAAAGTCGCAGTCTTGGCCTTGATCATGAGGAGAATTACTAACTTCCTTTTCGACTGTATGGCTGGAATTTGGAGTGGTAAGGTTCTGGAACCAGAGAATGCCCAAGAACGGTATGCAAAGATAAATGGTTTATTGGTCAATCAATTTGAGAGTACTTTAGAGTCGTTAGAGGCCGGGGGAGAGTTTACAGAGGAACAAATAGAGACACTGATAAGGATGACTGAGAAAGAGATAACGGGTATCTTGACAGGGTATTGATCGTTATTCATTCTTGCCAATAATAAGTCCAGTAAAGAGCCTTTTGAGGGGCTCTTTTTGTTTTTGGGGTTAAGGTGGGTTCAGCGTGGTTATGTTCAGCTGGCGTTCAGTTTTCATTCAGATGCAATTCAGCTTGATGTTTTATACTAAGTAAATGACGATGACACTATCATTAATGATACATAAGACTCATCCGCTAAGCGCGAGGTGAAAAGTAAAACGAGGAAATGGGGAAAGAGTTTGAACAAAAAATGGTTTAATAAAAAATGGGTGACCATCGGGGTCATCAGCGTCCTGGTTTGGGGAGGAGGCTATTGGGGCTATAAACATTTTGCGACTAAAACTGCTGTGTCCACTAATATTACTGCTAAAGCGAAAATAGGAAATGTTCGCAAGGTGATTACTGCTACTGGAACGGTGAACTTTCCCCACTCGATTCCTTTACAAT
>JAJYAS010000905.1 GCA_021779415.1 Bacillota bacterium | reverse complement strand
GGATTTATCCGGGAGGTCAAACTCATTAAACAATTAGGTTTTGATGGGAAGTCTCTCATTAATCCTAGACAAATTAATATTGTGCATAATATCTATACACCGACAGAAGATGAAATCAAGAAATCCATCCGAGTCATTGAAGCGGCGAAAGAAGCGGAGAAAAAAGGATCGGGCGTCATAAGTCTGAACGGCAAAATGATTGACAAGCCTATTGTTGATCGAGCGCGCAGAGTACTTGAACTGGCTGAGGCTGTAAATAGAATTAGCGTTGAGTGAGGTGGCAAAAATGTATAATGGAATAGGTCGAGAAATACCAGAAGAGATTTTCGGAATCGGAGCTATTCGTCCCTTTGAGACAAAAAAACTGGTAAAAAACATTCAAAGATCCAAAGAACGTCAGAGAAATTTTGAAAGAAATAAAATCTTCGATTCCATTGAAACTGCGATACGAGAAACGGGCTTAAAAGATGGAATGACGATTTCCTTCCACCATCACTTCCGAAATGGAGATTTTATCGTGAATAGGGTGATGGATACTATTGCCAGAATGGGAATTAAGGATCTTATTCTACTACCCAGTTCTCTTTCGGAAATTCATGCGCCACTCATTAATCATGTTCGGAATGGAGTAATCCGACGGATTGAAACCAGCGGACTGAGAGGAGAATTAGCTCAGGCGATTTCGAACGGATTGATGGACATCCCGATCGTCATCAATTCCCATGGCGGCAGAGCCAGAGCGATTGCCTCGGGGGAACTACCGATTGATGTTGCCTTTTTGGGCGTGCCTTCATGTGATCCAGCCGGCAATGCGAATGGTTACTCTAGAGATAATACTGCAGCGTCTGCTTGCGGTTCGTTGGGATATGCTAAGGTTGATGCCCAGTTCGCCGATAAAGTGGTTTTAATTACCGATAATTTGGTTGAGTATCCTAATACACCGTTCGGCATTCCTGAATCTCAGGTGGACTATATCGTGGTGGTGGATTCGATCGGTGACCCGAACGGAATTATGTCGGGTGCGACTCGATTTACTAAAAATCCTAAAGATTTGCTGATTGCTAAGAATGTAGCGGATTTTATTGTGGCTTCAAGCTATTTCCAGGATGGTTTTTCGCTGCAAACAGGCTCGGGTGGAGCTTCTCTTGCTGTTACCAGATTTTTAAGGGAGAAGATGATTGAGAGAAACATCAAAGCAAGCTTTGCGTTAGGCGGTATCACCGGTCAAATGGTTGATTTGCATGAGGAAGGATTGATCAAAAGGCTACTTGACGTCCAAAGTTTCGACCTTAAAGCGGTAGAATCACTGAAAAATAACCGGTTTCATCAACAGATTGATGCAGAGTATTATGCCAGCCCAGATAATGCGGGTAGTGCTGTCAATCAATTGGATATAACGGTGTTGAGTGCCTTGGAAATCGATGTGGATTTCAATGTGAATGTCATTACTGGATCCGATGGAGTCATTCGTGGTGCTTCGGGAGGACACAGCGATTCAGCTGCAGGGGCAGCAATGTCAGTTATTGTAGCTCCGCTCATTAGGGGTAGAATGCCGACCATCCTCGACCGGGTCAATACGGTGGTAACCCCTGGCTATTCCATTGATGTATTGGTTACGGATCAAGGTATCGCCGTAAATCCTCGGAGGCAGGATTTGATGGATAACCTTAAAACAGCAAAATTGCCGGTTCTGTCCATTGAAGAGTTAAAGGCAAAAGCGGATAGAATAACCGGAAGGCCGGAACCTATCAAGGTAGAGGATAAAATTGTCGGATTGGTCAAGTATAGGGATGGATCGGTAATTGATGTCATACATCAGATTAAAAAGGAGCAGTAACCATGATGGTAAGCAGCGAAATAACGCTGGAGCAGTTGTTGGAGGCTCGTGAGCAAAGAGCAGGCAAACAGAAGAAGTTAATCGAGAAATATGGGCTACCTTTGGTATCGTTTACGATCAATATACCGGGTGCAAGTAAAAAAACACTGGTCAGCGACAAAATTTTTCACGAGGGATGCAAGGTGCTCGTAAAAAAACTTGAGGAAAATGGCTGTACTTCGGCGTATTCCGAATCCAACGAACCAGAAACAGGCTATGAGGCATATTTTGTTGTGAATACTGATAAGCGTACCTTAAAAGCACTTATGCTTCAGATTGAAAATCAACATCCCTTGGGGAGACTATTTGATCTTGATGTTATCGGGCTGGATGGATACGCGATTTCCAGGGAAGACTTGGGTTATTCCAAACGCAAATGCCTTCTATGTGAACAGGATGCACATATTTGCGTCAGGAGCAGAAAGCATTCAACGGAGGAGCTTGTGCAAAAGATTCAATTCATCGTCGATTCCTATTTCCAGATTGTATCTTAAAGATAGATCATTTGGCCAAGCTATGATAAACTTCCTGTGCAAGCTTCTTCCTAGGTAACTCGTAGGAAAGGAATCTCAGTGTCTCTAATTCAGACTAACGATTGGGGAAATAGGTCTAATATGGGTAAACGGCGGATACAGACGATTGCACAAAAGGCACTTCTTGCCTTACTC
>JAJYAS010000904.1 GCA_021779415.1 Bacillota bacterium | reverse complement strand
CAGCCAGGCGTCGCAATAACTTCGCCAGCGACTGTTTTGAGCCAATCGAAACGCTCTTTACTCATATTTTCCGGCAAAATAGCAATCGACTTACAGCCCAATAAGGCAGAATTATAGGCTCCACCACGACAATAGTTCCCTGTTGAGGGCCACACTGCTTCATGGTATTTTGGATCAAATTGTCCCGTCACTAACCGCGGGACTAAACAAGCAAAGCTTGCTCCAACCTTATGAGCTCCGGTAGGAAAATATTTCCCAGCCATAGCAATAACCCTTGCTTTAACACCTGAAATTTCTGACGGAATCTCAACATAATTTGGTAATTTGTTGAATAATCCGCCTTCCTTGACAGGTTCATTCTTCCAGGAAATTCTAAACAAGTTAATAGGATCAACATCCCATAAACCAGTTTTCTTCAATTTCTCTTTTACTTTTGCAGGTATCTTATCAGGATCCTTCATCTGAGCCATGGTCGGGATTAAAATGTCTCTTTCTTTAACACTCTGCACCGTCTTTTTAAGCTGTTCCTCATTAATTGTCAAATCAATCAAGTTACTCATGATTTTCCTCCTTACGCAATTAACGATTATGTTATCCTACTTTCCCAGCCAACTTTCCCATAAGTTCTTCAAGCGATGGTTCCACTTTAATCGGTTCACCCACAGCCGCAATGGCATTTTTAACATCTTTTAAACCATTACCCGTGACAATGGCCACCACTTTTTCGTCTGCTCCAATAACCCCATTTTCCACTAAAACTTTGAGCCCTGCCATTCCAGTCACACCGGCTGGTTCACCGAAAATACCGCTCGTTCTACCCAGTTCGCGCATGGCTTCCAAGATAGCCTCATCCGGTACGGCTATCATCGTCCCGCCCGACTCCCGAACTGCGCGTAGAGCTTTATCTGGATTGCGTGGCACGCCGACTGCAATGCTGTCTGCGATGGTGTTCTCTTCCTTGGGCGTCCAAGGTCGGTCTTCCAGGAAGGCATCCACAAGGGGGCAACATCCGGTGGACTGAACTCCTGCGATTTTTGGTAAACGTTCAATCCAGCCCGCTTGGTAAAGATCCTTGAATCCTTTCCAAACTCCAGCGATTGTGCAACCGTCACCGACAGAGAGGACCACCCAATCCGGAACTTCCCAATTGAATTGCTCCGCTATCTCCAGGGCCACCGTTTTCTTGCCTTCAACAAGGTAGGGGTTAATGGCCGCATTTCGATTGTACCAGCCAAAGCGATCAATCGCTTCAGCGGAAAGTCTGAAGGTATCTTCATAAGACCCCTGCACACTAATCACCGTTGCCCCAAAAATCAGCAATTGAGCAACCTTACCTTGAGGTGCACGACTCGGCACAAAGATAACACTTTTTAATCCCATAGCAGCTGCACTTCCCGCTAAAGAGGAGGCCGCATTGCCGGTTGAAGAACAAGCGACGGTCGGAGCCTTTTCCTCCACTGCTTTGATGACGGCAATGATCGAAGCCCTATCTTTTAGCGATGCTGTTGGATTCTGCCCGTCATCTTTAATATATAAGTTACTCATCCCCATACTCTTGCCCAGCCCCAGTGGTTTATAAAGTGGGCTCCAGCCTACTCTGAGATGAGGACGAGGAGTCTCTGGATGAATCGGTAGAAAGGGAAGATATCGAAAGATTGAATAATCTTTGGACAGAGTAAGTTTCTCGCGAGAGGTCATTCTATTAATCGCTTGGTAATCGTACTCAACATCCATGATGCCTGCTTTGGAGCCACAGGACGGGCAGGTATACACCCCAGGCTCAGCAACAACCCCTTTTCCGCACTGAATACAACGCAGTCCCAATACATTTTCCAATTCGATCACCTCAAATTCTATTCCAAATAGCCTGTGCCAATTCTCGGGAACGAGCACAAATTCCTTCTTCATCAATGTCTACCAGGACTCGGTCGAGCATACGCACTTTCCCATTGATGACTGTTGTTTCAACAGCATGTCCGGAAACCCCAAACAAAAGATGTCCAGTCCAATTGTTGGAATCTAGCGGAGTTGGGGGCACATAGTCCACAACAATGACATCTGCCCAGGCCCCTTCCTTCAGTTCCCCAAACGTCCCGCCAAATAAATCAGAGGCGATCTGAGGATTATTGCCATACAGCATTTGTGGAACTTCGGCCCAAGCTACACTGGGATTCGCTGCAGCATGTTTTTGGAGGACATTTTCAACTTTTGCACTCTCAAACATATCACAGGTGTAACCATCCGTTCCCAATCCGACCCTAACTCCTTGTTCCAACATTTTCAGGACTGGAGTCACTCCCACCGCATTGCCCATATTCGATTCTGGGTTATGCACCACTTGAGTATTGGAAGCTTTGATAAGTTCAATCTCATGGTCATTGATATGGACACAGTGAGCTGCAATCGTTTTCGGTCCAAGGACGCCAAATTTCTCGAAACGTTCCACAACTCGCATACCATGGTTCGTCAGGCAATCTTCAACATCTTCAATTCCTTCGGCAACATGAACGTGAAAACCTGCTCCCAGACGTTTGGCGGCCTCACT
>JAJYAS010000903.1 GCA_021779415.1 Bacillota bacterium | reverse complement strand
ATTGCACGTCCTGAACAAACTGGGCAGTTCATGATCGCATCCCCCCTTCATTCGCTTGATCCAAGGGGGATACTTGGTTATCAACAATTAATACATCGTTTCCATCGATCATGACATGGGGCCTCAGAATAGTTCCCCGACCGTGAAGAAGGTCAGCAAAGAGTCCGTCAGAAACCTCGAATCCAACCATTTTTTCTACAGAATCATCGAGGAAAACATCTTCAATCGTACCTCTTGCTTCTCCACCTTGGGTATAAACTTCGTTCCCAATTTTGTCAGACCATCTTGTCCCCTTAAGTTCTTCTACCATTTTTTCGCGAACAACTAAAGCATCCTTACCAACCGTTTCAATAGCTTTTCGAGGAATTCCTTTTGACGATTGGAAGAAGTGCCCGCCTTCTAAGAGAATTCCAACAACCTCATCTTTGTCATTGTCAAGAATAAGGTCTTGTACCCACCCAACGGAGTCCCCATTTTTTAGGTCCAAAACAGGTAGTCCAATAATCTCTCGCGTGCGTCGCATTAATTCCTCCACCTCGCTAAAAGAATTCTATAACTACTTTGCCCAGTGGCTCTATAATTTATGCACTCATCGTCGGCCTCGAGGATCGGAAATTATTCTTCCTCCGCCAACCACTAAGTTGCCTTGATAAAAGACGACGGCTTGCCCCGGGGTCACCGCACGTTGCGGTTCATCGAAACGCACCATGACTCCATAGTCTGCCTCGCTTCCCCCAGGATATATCGTTGCGGAAGCACCTGCTGAATTATACCGAATTTTCGCCTCAACGTTCAGAGGTTCTTTCAAATCCGAGAAGGATATCCAGTTTAGATCGTCGGCCCAGAGCGTATCAGTATAAATATCCGGGTCTTCGCCTAAAACAACCTCATTGCTGACAGGATTCAGACCCACGACAAACATTGGTTTGCCAAAGGTCACCCCAAGCCCCTTTCGTTGCCCTACAGTGTAATGAATAATACCTTGATGCCGACCTAAGCTCTTCCCTGAAAGGTCTACAAAATTTCCTGGTTTAATGAAGCCCATTGCCCTTTCCTGGACAAAAGAAGCATAATCATCGTTAGGAACAAAACAGATCTCCTGACTGTCGGGTTTATTGGCTACCCCTAAGCCCCGTTCTCGTGCCATGATTCGAACTTGATCTTTGGAATACTCCGCTAAAGGAAAAAGAGTATGGGCCAGCTGCTCCTGAGTCAACATGTAGAGCGCGTAGGTCTGATCTTTGCGCGCATCTGCACTTTTACTTAAGAGAAACCGTTCACTATCCGGATCCCGTAACACTTGTGCATAATGACCGGTTGCTATATAATCTGCCCCTAACCCTTGGGCTTTTCGAAGCATTTCGCCAAATTTAACATGCCTGTTACAGGCCAAACAGGGATTTGGCGTCTCTCCCGCTAAATACGCTTGTGTGAAATAATCCACCACTGTCTTCTCAAAATAGGAACGGAAGTTCAAGACATAATGGGGAATTCCCAACAAAAAGGCAACCCGCCTAGCATCATCAATGGCGGAGTTAGAGCAGCAACCCCCTTCCACCTCAGGACCTGTTGCTTCCCAAATCTGCAGGGTAACCCCAATGACATCGTAGCCTTCTTCTTTGAGCAAAGCGGCGGCCATGGAACTATCCACACCGCCGCTCATACCCACAACTACCTTTGGTTTCGTTGTTAGACCCATTTCATCTAGTCCTTTTTCTGCTGTTTATCATGATAATCTTTAATCGCTGCATGAAGTGCATCCGCAGCCAAATTTGAACAGTGCATTTTTGCTGGTGGAAGTCCCCCTAAGGCCTCTGCCACAGCAGCATTAGAGATGACCAACGCTTCCTCAATGGTTTTTCCTTTAACCATTTCCGTGACCATGCTACTCGTGGCAACTGCCGCACCGCAGCCAAAGGTTTTAAACTTTACGTCTTTAATAATGTCTCCGTCAATGTCCAAATAAATACGCATAATATCCCCACATTTTGCGTTACCGACTTCGCCGACACCATCTGCATTTTCAATTTCACCGACATTGCGGGGATTCGTAAAATGATCCATTACTTTTTCTGTATACATTTTTCCTCACTCCTTATTGTGCTTGTTTCTGTTGCCTAAGAACCTGATCATAAAGCGGCGACATCATGCGCAAACGTTCTACGATTTTCGGCAATTGTTCAAGAACATAATCAATCTCTTCTTCTGTATTCTGACGACCTAAGGAAAAGCGTAGGGATCCGTGGGCAATCTCGTGGATAAGACCCATAGCAAGCAATACATGAGACGGGTCAAGAGAGCCAGAAGTACAGGCCGAGCCACTTGAAGCGGCAACCCCCAGCATGTCAAGCGAAAGCAACAACGATTCCCCTTCGACAAACTGTATACTCACGTTGACGTTATTCGGCAAGCGATCTTTTCCAAGAGGTCCGTTAACTTTAACATAATCAATACGCTCTAAGATTCCGTTCATCAGCTTGTCGCGTAATTTCTCCTGGTGCTCAGCATCTTCAGCCATTCTTTGCCCTGCTAGTTCACAGGCTTTG
>JAJYAS010000902.1 GCA_021779415.1 Bacillota bacterium | reverse complement strand
GCACCATAATTTCCTTCTTAGGTACTCCGGCAATTTCCAGAGGAAAGGCGATGTTTTCGGCAACAGTCCGCGATTGAAGAAGATAAAAGTGCTGAAAGATCATTCCTATGTTTTGCCGTGCTTGGCGAAGCGCTTTGCCAGAGAGCTTAGTCAGGTCCTGACCTGCAACCATGATTTGGCCGCTCGTTGGTTTTTCGAGGAGGTTCAAGCAACGTACCAGGGTGCTTTTTCCGGCACCGCTTAATCCTATGATGCCGTAGATGGCGCCTGGCTGAATGTGGAGGGAAACATCGTCAATAGCAGTGACTGTTCCTTGGCGGGAGGAGTACTTTTTTACCAATTGTTTGATCTGTATCAAGGTGTTCCTGTTAACCTCCTTTTTTCAGGATTACAGAGATTTAAACACAATAAAACTCCGCGAAGAAAACCCGCGGAGTAGCCATTCGGTTTTCCTCTTATTTCCCAGATTTCTCTGCAGGAGTTAGCACCGTGCACAAAATGCCGGTTGCCGGGTTTCATCGGGCCAGTCCCTCCACCTACTCTGAATAAGAGATTTTTTATGAAGTTGTATTGTGTTTAACGTCTCAGTAATGAAACGTAGTATAGCACAGGGGGCAAGAACTTTGCAAGAGGTAGAATGAAATATTAACAAAAGGGCTTGACAATAGAGCACTGCTTTAATAAATTAAAGGAAGACAGTAATGTTAGTCGAGGAGGAATCTTATGTCAAGCGATGAGCGTTTACAGAATCCGTTGACGGATGCCTTATTCGAAGCCGTTTTATTGCTCAGAAGTAAAGAAGAGTGTTACCGTTTTTTTGAAGATATTGCGACGGTTGCGGAAATAAAGGCCTTGGCTCAGCGCCTCGAAGTCGCTAAAATGTTGCAAAGAAATGAGACGTATACGGCGATCGGGGAAGTAACAGGAGTTAGTACGGCGACGATAAGTAGGGTCAAACGTTGCTTGAATTTTGGCGCAGATGGATATCAGATGATTTTGCGGCGGTTACAAGAACAAATTTAATAAGCGCATGACACGTTATCACAAAAAGCCACTTGATGAATCTAGCAGATAGCAGTAAGAATGCAGTGGATGTTGAAGGAGAATCATAATGCTAAGAACGAATTTAGGACAACGCATACCGGAGGGCATGCGTGATTTACTACCTGAGGAAATTGCCATCCAAGAGCGCTTAGAGGCCGAGATTCTTACTCTTTTTCGGCAGTGGTCTTATCAAAAGGTATCGACACCTACGCTTGAATTTAGTGCTTGCGTTCAGCCGGATCTTGAGCAAGACGATTCATTATATAAATTTTTTGATCGTGATGGGCGAATCCTTGCCATGCGTCCGGAATTGACAACGCCGATTGCCCGACTTGTGAGCACGCGTATGCGTGGTGCAGCTATGCCACTTCGTCTGTGTTATGGTGCTGATGTCTATCGAAATACTTCAGTTCGGCATAGAGAGTTCCGCCAAGTCGGCGTGGAACTCGTCGGTTCTGCCCGAGAGCTGGCCGATGCCGAAGTGATCGCCCTCGCTGTTGAAGCGATTGCGGGGTTAGGCTTGAAAAATTATCAGTTTAATCTTGGACATATGGGGATCTTTTCCGGACTTATGCAAGAGGCAGGAGTTGATGAAGGGATCCAGGCCAAGCTGGAAGAAGCGTTAGCACGTAAAGATATGGTGGGCGTTGAAAGCTGGGTTAGACAAAGTGAGTTACCAGGGCGCGTTCAGGAACTATTACTGCGGTTACCCCATCTTCACGGGGGAGAAGAAATTCTGGATGAAGTACTAGAATGGAGCGCACGACCGGCGATTAGGGAGGCTGTAGAGAGCTTAAGACGGATTTATAAGTATTTGAGCGATTTTGGAATTCGAGAGAATGTATCACTTGATTTAGGAATACTGCGTGGATTCTCGTATTACACCGGGGCAGTTTTTGAAGGGTATGTCGCAGGAATGGGTTTTCCAGTGGTTGAGGGTGGACGATACGATGCGTTATATTCGGACTTTGGGATTCCCCAGCCAGCAACAGGGTTTGCTATTCACCTTGGAAATTTGCTTGAGCAATTTCCGCTTCTCCCGATCGAGAGTGCTGATGTTTTGGTTTATGGATCGGATGAAACGAAGATTATTCGACAGTGTCAAACCTTAAGGGCCGAAGGGAAACGAGTTGAAATGGCACTGGGTGTTGTTGATAATGAAGTTGCGCACAACATGGCATTGCAAAAGCGGATTCTGGAGGTTCATTGCGTGGGCTAAATATTATATAAAAACATAATGTGCTGGATAAAGGGGTGTAATGATGCGTAAACTTGCGGTACTTACTGGCGGGGGAGATTGTCCTGGTCTTAACGCTGTGATTCGGGGGATTGCTAAAAGCGCTCATCAATATGGACTGGAAGTTATTGGCATTAAAGACGGTTTTCGCGGAGCGGTAGAAGGGGATTTTATGCCCCTTACTTTGAACGATGTTTCAGGCATTTTGCCACGCGGGGGCACGATTTTGGGAACTACGAATCGGGATAACCCCTTTGACTATGCA
>JAJYAS010000901.1 GCA_021779415.1 Bacillota bacterium | reverse complement strand
TGAACCACCAGTTCCATCCCTAGAACCCTCCCAAACAAATTTGTGCACTCGCATATTCTAGTACGATATCGCGATAATATCAACCGTATAAAATGAAATGTATTGTCGGAATAAGCAAAAAGTGAAGTGGGAAGTAGCAACGTTCACATTCCTTATTCTTTCTCTGGTGGATGATACGGCAAACTTGTTACGAGGATATTTTTGCGTACTAAAAGTAAAAGTTTCATCAATTGACCAGTCTGGTTGTGCAAAAAGTTTTGCCATAACTTTGGCGGGACAAATTCGGGAATTACTAGGGTGATTTTTGAATATCGAGGATCTTTCTCAAGGGTATCCAGATACTGTAACAAGTCTTCAACAGTAGCTCTATAAGGTGAATCTATTATTACTAATTCTATTTGAATATTGCTTTGCTGCCAATGTCTTTGCAACTTTTCTGCTCTCTCCTTGTCCGAGGCAATGTGAACTGCCGAAATTAACGGAGTCAGCTCATACCCATATTGGAGAGCCTCAAGAACTATTTTGTTCAAGTCAAACACCGGAACAACAATTTTGCTGTTATATTCTGAAAGGTCAACATTGGAACGACGATTTGAAATTCTAGTAATTTCGTTATTGAATTCATGAATCTCTTCTTTTGTTGGTTTAATAAGGATAATTTCGCGCTTGTAGACTTTTGATACAGAATTGAAAAAAAGCATAATTAACGGAATGATAATAACTACTAACCAAGCTCCCTCAGTAAACTTAGTAATCAGGAATATCATAAACATCAAAAATGAGATCACTCCGCCGAAGGAAAAGATCGCTAAATCTCGATAATAATTTTTGGGTTTGGTCTTAATACAGTGTTTTGCCAAGCCAAAACCTGTCAGAGAAAAGCTAATGAACACACCGATAGCATATAATGGCAGCATACTATGGGTATCACCATGAAAAACAATAATTAAGAGTAGACCAATAATACTTAAGGTCCAAATTCCTGCACTATACACCAACCGATCCCCAAGATTCTTAAAATAGCGTGGAGCATACCCATCTCGTGCCATTAAACTCAACAGAATTGGTAAGCCTACGAAGGGTGTATTTGCGGCAATAACTAAAATTATTGCAATTCCTGCCATTAAAATATAATACATAATTGTTTTCCCGAAAATTAGTAATCCCAACTGGTTTATAATTGTATTATCATTTCTAGGGATAAGCTGATATTTACTTGCTAGAAATACCAACCCGGCAAGGCCAAGTGCTACAATAAATCCGAGTACAAATAACGTGTTGATTGCCCTTTTCTGGGCTGGGGCTTTAAAGGCCGATACTCCGTTACTAACAGCCTCGGTCCCTGTCAAAGCAGTCGTCCCAGCAGCCATTGCCCGTAGAAAGACAAACAAGGTTAGGCTCTGCGTGTTTGCCGCTATTATCGCCTGAGAATCTGGTAGAGGAGTTATTCCATACATAAGATACTTGAACATACCAAAACCCACCAAGGCAAAAATGCTGAATATATAGGTGTAAACCGGTAAGGCGAATAATTTAGCGGACTCTTTAAGTCCACGTAAGTTAATTACGGTCATAAAAAGAATAATAAGACAATCAGCTAATACTTTGTGAGGAGTCGGCTCCAGCCAGCGAAATAGTCCGGTGAGATTCTCCACAGCTGAACTAACGCTTACTGCTACGGTTAAAATGTAATCTATGCTTAGGCTAGCGCCAGCCAGCAACCCCATTTTTTCTCCTAAGTAAGCTCGAGAAACGGTATAGGACCCTCCACCTTGCGCATATTTTTGGATCGTACGACGGTAGAGCATTAATACGCTCATCAATAATAACACGATAGCTGTCGTTACCTTCATCGCTGCCGCATAGCCTGTTGCTCCTGCTAAAATTAAAACATACAAAATTGCATCTGGAGCATACCCCTGAGAAGAAATAACATCAGAACCAAAGATGGGAATACCGCTAAAGATACCCACTTTTTGATTTTCCGCGCTTTGCGATGGAAGAGGATGCCCGAATATTAACATTCTTAACCTTAACCAAATTAATTTGCTATTGGCAGATGGCATATACAATCACTTCCTTATATTCTTTCATTGTCACAAAAGCCGGTACCCTACCCCAGGTTCAGTGATAATATGACGCGGTCGAGAAGGGTCATTCTCAATCTTCCGCCTAATTTGTCCCATAAAAACTCGCAGGTACTGAATATCATTTTCATACGCTGGTCCCCAAACTGATCGCAGGAGAAACTTGTGAGTTAGAACTTTTCCTGCATTAAGCGCCAAGTTTTTCATCAACTCATATTCAGTTGGGGTCAACTTAACTTCTCCATCGGCAACTTTAATCTGGCGATTCGCCAGATCGAGAAACAAATCATCAAACCTCAATGTTGGTTCTTCTTCGACTCCTGCCGAATGACGTAAGGCTGCCCGCATTCGTGCCAATAATTCGCCCATGCCGAAAGGCTTTGTGACATAGTCATCGGCTCCATTATCAAGAGCGGTAATTTTGTCAGTCTCCTGTTCCGTGACTGAAAGAATGATGATA
>JAJYAS010000900.1 GCA_021779415.1 Bacillota bacterium | reverse complement strand
GTGACTGAGTTAGAAACACATAGTACAGGCACTCTGGCACAAGTTGTTATGGGGGTAGAAACCATGGAAGGCTTTGAGGATGATATACTATCTAGCACTCCTCAACCAGAGTTATATAAAGGACTCAACGTGGATTGGGCAGATGTTCACGGACAACAACATGCGAAGAGGGCTTTAGAAATAGCAGCTGCGGGTGGGCATAATGTGATTTTAGTGGGACCACCGGGGTCAGGGAAGACGTTATTGGCTAAGGCATATTCAGGGATACTTCCTCAATTAAGCGAAAAGGAAAGCATTGAGGTCACCCAGCTCTACAGTGTTTGTGGAATGCTAAATTGTAACGGTTCTTTAGTTCAATATCGTCCTTTTAGAAGTCCTCACCATACGGTTACTAAGGTAGGTATAATTGGAGGGGGTAGGAACCTGCGCCCAGGAGAGTTAAGTTTAGCAAATCACGGTGTCCTTTTTTTAGATGAGCTCCCAGAATTTGCACGTGAAGTATTAGAATGCTTACGGCAACCACTAGAAGATCGAGAATTGACAATTACTAGGCAATCAGGAAGTATCACATATCCTGCCCACGTCAGTGTCATCGCTAGTATGAACCCATGTCCGTGTGGTTTTTTCGGGGATCAAGGAAAGGTGTGCCACTGTACCCCTTTGCAAATCCAAAATTATCGTGGAAGAATCTCGGGACCACTTTTAGACCGCTTTGACCTGCATGTTGAAGTGCCAAGGCTGAATTATTCTGAGTTAAAGAATAATCTAGATAAAGAGTCGTCAAGTGTTGTTAGGGAGCGAGTAATGACGGCCCGTCAGAGACAATGGGCCCGTCTAGGGTCTGTAAAAACCAATGCGGAGATGACGGCAAAAGAAACCAAAGAATTTGGCAAGTTGAATCCGAGTGGGGAGTCTCTTTTGCAAAAGATTTTTGACAGCCAACATCTTAGTGCCCGTGCTCACGATAGGATTTTAAGGGTTGCCCGTACGATCGCTGACCTAGGAGGTTCTGTAGATATTCTTCCAAAGCATTTAGCTGAGGCAATCCAGTTTCGTGCGTTGGATAAACGGTTGTAAGAATTCTGTTCTGCTAAATTGTTAAAACCTTATCCGAAGACAGCTGGATAATAAGTGACCCAGCCTCCACTTAAATTCTTAACTTGTGTAAATCCGTGTTGAGTCAAAATTCTATAAGCTAAATAGCCACGTAACCCAATCTCGCAGTAAACCACGATATCCTTATTTTGGGGGAGTTCCGATAAGCGGCTTCGAAGGTCATCAATCGGTATATGCAACGAACCAGGAATGAATTTAGCTCTTCGTTCTTCTTCGGTCCGTACATCGACGATACATACATTTTCTTTATTAGTTTTCCTTAGTTCATGCCAATGAATCGTACGAAAATCTCCATTGATAATGTTTTCAGCCACGTAGCCAGCCATGTTAACCGGATCTTTAGCTGATGAAAAGGGTGGAGCATAGGCCAGCTCAAGTTCCTGGAGATCATACACAGTGCCTTGGCGACGGATTACTCCAGCGATGTCATCGATTCGTTTATCGACACCCTGGGAACCAACTATTTGGGCGCCCAGGATTCGACCTCCACTTCGTTCAAAGATTAGTTTAATGGATAATCTTGTTGATCCAGGGTAATACCCAGCATTGGAACTGGAGTGAGTAAAGGATACTTCATAAGGAATTCCTGATTTGTTGAGCAACTTCTCATTCGCGCCGGTCGACGCTGCTGCTAAATCAAAAACTTTTGCGATCGAAGTTCCCTGAGTGCCTTTATACTGGCTATCCCTTCCAGCAATAACGTCGGCAACAATGCGGCCTTGCTTATTGGCAGGTCCAGCTAGCGGTAAGAGCGCCGCTTGTCCAGTTACAAAGTGTTTTACTTCAATGACATCGCCAACAGCAAAAATATTAGGGTCTGAAGTTTGTAGTCTTTCATTAACTTTTATTCCACCCAAGTCCCCGATCGTTAGTCCGGCTTCTTTCGCTAATTTAATCTCAGGTTTCACACCAATGGCTAAAATCGTTAGATCAGTTTGAATTTGCTCGCCGCTTTGGAGCGTAATGACGGTTGTATTCTCTTTTTTAACAAAGGATTTTACTCCGTCTTCCAAAATTAGATTAACCCCTTTGTTAAAAATGTGCTCATGAAGTATGGCAGCCATTTCAAAATCCAGAGGAGCCATGACCTGATTACTCATTTCTATAATCGTTGTATCTATACCTCTTGCCTGGAGATTTTCAGCCATTTCCAAGCCAATAAAACCGCCACCTACTACTGCTGCTGTTTGTGGTTGCTGCTCATCGATATATCGTTTAATCAGATCAATATCTGTAACATTGCGCACGACAAGGGCTTGGACATCGTCGATCCCAGGGATGGGCGGACGCAGAGGTGCTGCTCCTGGAGAAAGTATCAATTGGTCATAGGATTCTCGATAGAGCTTGCCATTGACTTCTTGAATTTCGATCACTTTTTCCTCAGGAAAGATACGGGTGACCTCACTATAGATTCGCACATCAATGCCAAAG
>JAJYAS010000899.1 GCA_021779415.1 Bacillota bacterium | reverse complement strand
TATCCTGACAAAACGGATTATACCCTCTCTTTCGTTTGGGCTCGTGATCGGGGGAATTCTGGTTACAGGCAACCTTTTTTCCGGTATGCTCAAATCAACCGACTATATTATGGCAGCGTTTTCTGCCCCTGAGAACGCCTACATCATCTTGTTTCTCTTTTTACTGGGTGCCCTGACTGAAATCTTTAAAGTCGCTGGTGGGATTAAAGGTTTTTCCGTTTTAACAAGTCGCTGGGTGAAAAATGAGAGAGGTGCCCTTCTTTCCGTCTGGGCCATTACCCCTGTAACGTTTCTGGACTGCTGTTTCCACGTCATCGCGACAGGAACCGTTTCCAATCCCCTCATTGAAAAAATCAATGGCTCCAAAGAAAAACTAGCTTTAGTGATTAACGTGACCTCATCTCAACTCATTGTTTTAATTCCAGTAGCGACCACCTACGTTGGTTATATTCTTGGAGTCATTGCGTCCGGTATGAAAAAAGCCGGAATGCCCGGCTCAGCCTACACGCTGTATCTTAAAAGTATTCCATATAACTTTTTTTCCATAGGTATGCTTATCGTCAGTTTATTAATAATCTTCCTTGGTCTTGGATTCGGTCGCTGGCGTTTCAGCAGGGGCGGAAAATTGTCAGGCGGAGTTTATAACAGTCATGAAGCACACGAAGAATCAGAATTTGAACAAAGCTTTCCCCCAAGAGCAAGCAATCTCTTTATTCCTTTAATTTTTTTAATCAGCCTGATTATCTTTCTTTTTTGGTACACCGGACATGGCAAAGGGAGAAATTTCCTTGAATCTCTCATGAACGCCCAATTTGAAAAATCCATTTTTATCGCGACCTTCGTATCGCTTGTTTTAACCACTCTTTTGTATGTTCTGCAAAAAGTCCCGCTGTCTCAGATTGAGAGTTTCTTTTTAGCTGGAGGAACGGAACTTCTCCCTCCCATCGTCATTCTCATTCTAAGCTGGTCTTTATCTAGTGCTACTCAAGATTTAGGATTTATAGAGTTTATCTCCCGTACCGTAGGAGCGACAGTCCCGGAACTCTTCATCCCGGCGATTGTATTTCTAATCGGGGCTTTCACTTCCTACTTTATTGGATCGTCTTGGGCCACATGGGCTTTAATCATGCCGCTGGGCCTTCAACTAGCCTTAAGCTCCGGAGTAAATATTCCTCTCATTGTAGGTGCAGTGTTGGCTGGAGGCTCAGTGGGAGACACCGTCTCCCCTCTTGGCGAGACTCCTATTTTAACAGCCTCTGTCACAGAAGTGAGCATTATCGATCACGTTCAGACCACTTTACCTTATGCTTTAGCGGTTATTGGGCTTTCGACGATACTCTATGTTGTCGCTCAGGTTTGGTTAGGATAATATTCAATCGATCGGCTCTTCCAACTTTGCGGTTGTCGAAGTAGATAAGTGTCAACAAGAGTATAACGCCTACCCCAATCGTAATATCTGAGAAATTAAAAACGAAGGGCCAAATCTGAAAATTCAGATAATCTACAACTTTTCCACCCACAACCCGATCATATAGATTTCCTAACGCACCGCCCCCGATCATTCCTAAAGATAAACGAGTCAATTTTTTTTGCGTTGGAATTTTAAACTGAGCATAGATAATACCAGCAACCACTACTACCGCAGCAATTATAAGAATCCTTGTCTGACCCGCCATTAAACCAAATGCTGCCCCAGGGTTTAAGACATAAGTTAGATGTAAAACTTTAGGCCATAGTATCAAGGTTTCATTGGGAGAAAAACTTCCTTGTATAAGCAACTTCAAGATGCGATCCATTATCCATATGCCTAATATACTGAGCCAAACCAGCAATCCGTTACCCTCCCCGCTATCAACTAATCCTATCGAAAATACAGCAGTAGACTTTCAGTTACCTGCCGTATTTCACAGGTTCTAAACCATCTCTTACCCCCGATTACCGGTCCAGTTGCCGGACATCCGGTTTTCGCCCTCGTTATTGCTAGCCCGACCTTCTCTTCCCTTTTTAATAAAGCTGAGCTAGCTTAAACTAAGCTTGTTCAGTTGATGGCAAGTACACGGTAAAAACGGCACCATGGCCGGGTTCGCTTTCCGCCGATACTTTTCCGCCATGCATTTCAACGATTTTTTTAACAATAGAAAGTCCTAAGCCCGTTCCGTTTCCACGCCTCGATCTGGATTTGTCGACCTTATAAAACCTTTCCCAAATATTTTCGAGTTCTTCCCGGGGAATGCCGGGGCCGGAATTTTTCACAGATATAAAAGTACAGTTATTCTTCATACCCAACTCTACGCGCACTGTACTGCCTGCTTCCGAATGTTTAATGGCATTGTCCAATAAATTCGTAAGTACCTGTTTAAGGCGATCAATGTTTCCCCAAACAGTAATATTTTGCTCTGGCACAGCTAGTGCTAATTTGATTTCTTTAGAATTAGCCATATGTCTTAACCGCTCAACGGTGATCTGAACCAACTTATTCAAAACCACATATTCCATTTCATCAAAGGTTTGGGCGGCTTCCATTCCTTTTAAGTCGAGTAAATCATCCA
>JAJYAS010000898.1 GCA_021779415.1 Bacillota bacterium | reverse complement strand
TGGGGTTTAAACGAGTCTATGTTGCTAAGAATACTGTCAGAGACTCATCGAGGTTTAAGAATGTCGAAATTATCGAGCTTAACACCTTGTATGATGTAATTTTACACTTGGGCATGAAGAATACGAATAAGCTGGAATCTGGATTACCAGTAACAGAAATTTAATTGAACCAACTTACATAGTTTCGTTCTAAAGAGTTTCCAGATGGCAAATTCCCTGATAATACACCATGATTAGCCAGATTTTGCCCTGTTTATTGTTTTTTAACTCTTGTTATTTAGGTGAAGTTATAATAATATATTAATAAGAAATCTAAATTAATTACAAATTTAGAGGTGATGAAAAATATAGTTGCTAGTGCTTTCAATTTAATATTGGCATTCCTAGTAATATCATATTTCATCCCCAATAGCTTATCGTTAAAGGTAGATTTAACCTATACCTCTAATATCTTATGATTAAGACTATTTGACTTTGAGGAAGGTGGTCTAATGCGGGACGATTTACGCGACTTACTAAATGCCGTTGAAACGAAACGCGATCAACTGAATAAACTTGCTACATGTAAAGAACTTACTTCTGAAGAAGTAGTTACATCTAGCTGGGAGTTGGACAAATTATTAAATGAAGTAAATAGTTTGACGACTGGAAAGAGCGAAAAGTAATTGAGTGATATGAAAAGAGCTAGCCTGGAATTATTGTTTATTTCGGGTTACTCTTTTCTTTTTGCTTTATTTATTGCGGAAAGCAAATTAGTGAGCCACCCCTACAGTCTTGATGTGAAATATTTGCTAGACGGAAGCAAATTGCATTTATACAAGTCTGCAACGTAAACATCTAGATAAAAATAGTTGGGTTGTTAAGATTCTGTATATTAAGACAAAAATAATAAAATTTATGGTAAAATATAGAGAAAAATACTAAAATATTGTCTTACTAGATTGCCATTCCATATCAGTCGCTATTCTGTTGGAACAGATCGGATAGGAGGCATACGGTGAAAAAAATGGAGTTTTATGGCAAGTGGATAACGATGCTGTTATTAATTTCTGCTCTTATCGTGGGATGTAACAGTGGTAATTCTGTCAAAACAATAAGTGAAAGAGAAAAAAAAGAGTCCTTAATTTTTCGTATTACTTGGAAAACCTATTCAGGTCGTGGAGACGCGATTCAAAAAATAGTAACTACTTATAATGCCGCGAACAAAGATCATTTTGAGATTAAGATGATCGATGGAGATGAAGATTTTAATACAGTTGAAGGCTTGTTGAAAAAAGACTCGCCTGTGGACATTTATGTCTTACCCTATAGATTTGTTAAATATTTAGGAGACGATAAAAAATTAATGGATTTAACAAAGGATTTTGAACCGGAAAAAGATTATTTTTATCAAAACTTATGGAACCTAGGTGTTGTTGATGGAAAGACTTATGGCATTCCCTGGTTAGGACATTCGATGTGTTTGATCTATAACAAAAATCTTTTAGAAAAAGCAGGTGTTGATCCCCTAAGCATTAAAAGTATCAAGGATTTAGCAGCTGCGTGCGCGAAAGTTGAGTCTCATACGGAAGCCAAAGGCATCGGTCTTGTAGGAGCGAATCATAATGATGTTTCTTGGATGGTGAATCAATTTATTTATGGATTTGGTTCGAGCCTGGTAGATAAGGATGGTAAAAAGGTGGCGATTAATACCCAGGAATCTAAAGCGGCTCTTGATTTTTACAAAAACACTTTGGGAAGACATGCTCAAAACACCTGGTTGAACGATACGGGTATTGAGGTTATGGACTATTTTAGAAGACAACAAGTAGCCTTTGAATTTCAGGGATTATGGGGAGTCACGGATATATGGAAAAATGGAAACCCTTTTGAAGTAGGGGTTATTGCCTTGGATGATATCGGATTATATTCCGAGGTAGGTCCCATGATGTTAGCTTTGCCCACTGAGATGAGTGAAGAGAAAAAGGAAGCCGCTGAAAAATTTGTTCGTTTCCTTATTTCGAAAGAAGCTCAGGAAACAATTATGCATGGGGAATACAGCCCGGAACATGATGCCTATTATCCTTTCCGTACACCGATAAGAAAGGATTTGACCGATAGCTTATTTTTTAAGGAACATCCTGAATTCTTGCCTTTTTTAAAAGGTTTTAAGAATCCGAGTATCGATGTGCCTGTTCCTAAATGGCAAAAAATCAAGGATCAATATTATGCCCCTGGACTTAACCAAGTCATGGGAGATAAGGTATCCATAGAGGTTTTTTTAAATTCTATTGAAGCTGAAGGAAATAAAATATTGATGGAACAAGACGAATAAGGGGGGGCCTGTATGAATGTCAAGATTTTAATTGTAGATGATTCAAAGACCGATATGTTGCTGATAAAAACCATGTTATTAGATTATACGTTGCTGTTTGCCTATGACGGAATTGAGGCTATGCAGATTGTTAAAGACAATCCAAACATAGATATTATTATTTTAGATTTGAATATGCCTAAAATGAACGGATTTGAAGTTTTGCAAGCCTTGCAAATAAACGAAACCTATAAAGGT
>JAJYAS010000056.1 GCA_021779415.1 Bacillota bacterium | reverse complement strand
TCGTCAAGAGCAACATAAGCAATTGGAGTTATTACAGCGTCAACTCACCTTGATCAAGGACCAAGCAGGAATATGGTCTGAAAAGCAAGCTAAAATGTGGTCTTATCTAGGTTTTCTCTGTGGCATTGCGGGTGTACTCATTTTGATTTAACCAAGGAGAGGAGACGAAAAAGTGAGCTTCAATCTTATCATTACTGTCGCTGGAATCGGTATTTTAGTGGGGGTATTAGCTTCTGTGTTGACTCAATCCGGCCATAAGGAAATGGCTGAGGGTGTCACGATTATTGGTGTTATCGTGGTTCTCTATATCGTAGTGCAATCCATTGCAGAATTATTCACCTTAGTTAAAAGTGTTTTTAACCTATATTAGGAGGTTAAAACGTGGAAATATGGCAAATTGTAGGACTAGCCTTGATTGTTACGATGATCAGCGTTGTTCTGAAACAAATTCGTCCAGAAATTGCATTGCAACTTACAATTTTAGCGGGTGCTTCCATTTTCATTCTCATATTGAGCAAGATTAAAGTTATCGTCGACTTGCTCCAAAATCTAGCAGATCAAGCGAATATTAGTTCTTATTATTTGCTCATTGTTTTAAAGATTGTTGGCGTAGCCTATCTCGCTGAGTTTGGCGCCCAAATCTGCCGTGATGCAGGAGAAGGTGCCTTAGCCACCAAAATTGAGGTAGCCGCTAAAGTTGGGGTTATCCTTTTAGCAATTCCGATTATTGTAGCCATTACAGAGTCACTGGTACGACTCGTTCCGTGAGGTGATGTATTTGCGGCGATTCTTCTTCAGTTTACTACTAGTCGTTGTCTTGTTGGGTGGGACAACTTCTCCTGTACAAGCCGAGGAGACACCCCTTCAGTCAACGGAGTCAGAAGGAGTGACAGAACAGATTGATCTAAGCCAAATGCGAGGGTATCTCGAACAATTAGATGCTGATGTTCAGCAGGCCATGCCCGGCTTTTCGTTGGCAAAGATGTTTGAAGATCTAAAGAACGGGAAATTAGATCTGCGACCAGAGAAGTTAGGGCAAACTTTAGTGCAAATCCTAGGACGAGAGATTTTAAGCAGTGCTCCATTAATCGGTAAGTTGCTTATTTTAGCAGTACTTTGTGCTGTGTTGGGACAGCTACAGGTCGCTTTTGGCGGAAGTGTGGGAAAAATTGCTCAAGTTATGACGTACCTTGTGTTATTAAGTTTAGCCCTTACTTCGTTTCAGGAAGCAATGGGAGTGGCTACGGGAACCATAGACCGTATGGTTGGATTGATGCAAACCTTGTTTCCGGTCATGTTGACCTTACTGATTTCTATGGGAAATCTAACGAGCGCAGCCCTATTTAGGCCTCTCATCATGGGTAGTTTAACGGTTTTAGCGACAATGATTAAAACAGTCGTGTTGCCACTTTACTTTTTAGCGGCAGTACTGAGGCTTTTTAACCATATCTCTGAGCAGTTTAAGCTCAGCAAGCTTGCTGGACTTCTTGAATTTGCGGGCAAACTTTCACTAGGGGTTATTATGACCGTCTTTATTGGGGTCATGACAGTTCAGGGGGTGACGGGAGGGGTCGCGGATAGTGTCGTTTTTCGCACAGCCAAATATTCTGCGGATCTAGTCCCAGTTGTGGGTAAGTTTTTCAAGGATGCAGTTGAACTCGTGATTACCTCAGGTTTACTGTTAAAAAATGCCGTGGGCATTATTGCGTTGTTTGCTATCATCGTGATTTGTGTCGGACCAGTGGTGAAATTATTAGCGATGATCCTTGTTTTCCGCATCTCCGCAGCCCTTATCGAACCCCTTGGAGAAAAGGCCCTTGCCGATAGTCTTCAAGATATGTCAAAAAGTTTAATTTTCATCTTAGTTACGGTGGCATCCGTTGGGATCATGTTTTTCATGACCGTCGCCGTGGTTATAGGGACAGGAAACCTTTCGGTCATGTTGCACTAAGGAGGAGAGCACTGTGCAGACGTTACATACCCTTGTGCGAAATCTCGCCATAATTCTGTTGTTGGCCACTTTTTTGGAAATGCTTCTTCCTAACAAATCTATGCGAGGGTTTGTGCAAATGGTAATGGGTTTGTTTGTGATTTCCGCAGTTCTAACACCAATTGCGTCGTTCTTACATACCCCGCTAGAGATGGAGATTCCAGCTTGGGCTGTTACAACTCCCCAGGATTTACCTGCGATTGCGGCAGAGGGGCAAGGGGTGAAACTTGGACGAGATGCGGTGCAAGGGCAATACCGTCAGATTCTAATGCATCAGATCCAAGCGCTTGCTCTCGGTACTAATGGAGTTACCGCTGCTACGGTAGATATTAAATTTGAAGAAGGGACAGGGGGGGTAACGGATCAACCCAAGATTGCTGAGGTCATGGTTACGTTAACTTCTGCAAAAGGAGAAATTACGCCAGTTCAACCCATTACTATAGGTCAGTCGCCTACCACTACGAAGGCACCTTCACCTAAAGCGGAAGAAGTACGCGAAAGAATTTCGGCCTTGATGAACTTGTCTAAAGAAATAATTTTTGTGCAAGAAAATTAAAAGAGAAACTGATTTTGGAGGGAGGTTTAAATTTGTGAAGTTGATGAAATTGATATCATCGGACAAAATTTTACTGGGTATAGTGGGGCTCGTAGCGGTTGGGATGTCTTTTATTTACTTAGGGAAAGGTACTGTAACTCCGCCCCAGAGTATACAGGCAAAATCTGCAGCGACGGCGAGCTTAACCACAAATTCTAGAATTAGTGCATTGGAAAAAGAATTAGAGAGTAAACTACAAACCAATATCCTGCAAATGGAGGGAGCAGGGAAGGTGCAAGTTTCGGTGAGTTTTTCAACGGGGTTGAAGACGGAGTATGCCCGGAATCAGAATGTCACGAAAAGCACGACTAAGGAAACCGACAAGACCGGGGGAACGCGCGAAACGACGGCGGTCACTGATAACAACCAAGTGGTCATGCCAAATGGTTCCACCCAGCCAGTTATGGTGATGGAGGATCGTCCGGAGGTAGCGGGTGTTTTGATTATTGCTGAAGGGGCTCGGGATCCAAAAGTGAGAGAAGAAATCCATACCGCGGTACAAACACTCTTGAATATTCCAAGCGCTAGAATTACGGTGCGGGTAATGGGAGGGCCATAATCTATGTTCAACAAAAGAATTGAGCGACCCTTAATTATGTTTATCGGGCGCAAATGGTTATGGGTGGGAGGAGCGGTGAGTTTAGTGCTCATCCTTGGGGCAATTGGGTCATGGGTGATGAGGTCTGAACCACATAATCATTTCACGGGACAACCGAGTTTGCCTGTCAATGCAACAGTGGAAGACCCTTCAATTCAAGTTCAAGTTGAAACTGTTCAGCCGAATGTTTCCGGGGAAAATTATTTCGTAAATTATCGATTGAAACGAGATCAGGTTCGTCAGGAGACAAAAGCTATGCTCTCGGAGTTGTTGAACTCAACAGTGGTCAAGAGTAGAGAACAAGCGCAAGAAAAGTGGCTTGAACTGAGCATAAAACAACAGAAAGAAGGGGAAATTGAAAACCTTCTCAAGATTAAAGGCTTTCAAGACGCTGTGGCAGATGTCTTTCAGGAAAACGTCACAGTTATTGTTTACGCGCCGAGTTTAACACCCAATGAAGTAAGTAGTATCCAGGATATTGTGATTCGGGTTACAAAAGTTCGTCTGGATAAGATTACGATATCAACGAAAAAATAAATTGATTTTACTGCAGAAAGTCAAAAAGCAATATAGAGAGAGCACGTTAAACACGCCAATGGTTCACATGCAGTCGTACATAAGGGTTTTGGCACGATAGTCTCCTGTGGAGAGTATCGCCCGAGGCCAACCTGTCAAATTAAACCGAAGGCCGAGTGGATCGTAGCTTTAGCGGCAAGTGAGTAGCAAATGCAGCGTGTGCGAACGGGCAAAATTGCTTTTGACCCGCATTCAAGGTTTTTGCAGTGAAATCATAAATTGGATTCTAAAAAAAAATAAATGGATTGCAGGAAAATGAGGTTCATAGAGCGAATTATTCACGGATGTATAGGACTAAAGTCCTGTTTAAGAGGGTGGGGACACGGAGGATGAGCAGATTTCTTATCGCTGATGATGCGAGTTTTATGCGTCTAATGATTTGTCAAATTTTGGCGCGTAAAGGCTATACGAACATCGTGGAAGCGCAAAACGGTCGTCAGGCAGTCGAACAGTTTAAATTAACTAAACCTGACATAACGCTCATGGATATTACAATGCCGGAGCTGGATGGATTGGCGGCTTTGGAAGAAATTTTAGTGATTGACTCTACCGCTAAGGTGATTATGTGTAGTGCAATTGCCCAAGAGAGTATGGTTTTAGAAGCTTTAAAACGAGGGGCCGTTGACTTTATAGCCAAACCTTTTCGACCAGATGAACTTCTGGAGACCGTTAGTAAGTATCTAACTTAAGCAAATTGTATCAATGAGTGAGAGTAAAGCTGTTGCACAGAATTAATGCGACAGCTTATTTGTTTGCCTGAAATACAGTATACTTAGGGTCATTTCGTTGAAAAAGGAACCCTAGCCCCATATAATAAAACATATGTTTTACCCGGGAAACCAGTTGTCTTCACAGGGTAGAATATTCATGAAAAAAATCACCATTAAAGGAATTTCCGAAGATGGGGGAGAATACAGAGAGGGGTAACGGCAGTGAAACCAGTTAAAATTACGGATACTACTTTGAGGGACGCTCACCAAAGTCTCTGGGCCACTAGGATGCGAACCGAAGATATGCTGCCGATCCTAGCAGAGATGGATGAGGCAGGATTCTTCTCAATGGAAGTATGGGGAGGAGCCACCTTCGATGTTTGTTTGCGCTTCTTGGGTGAGGATCCCTGGGAGCGTTTGAGGATCATCAAACGTCATGTTAAAAAAACTCCACTGCAAATGTTGCTAAGAGCACAATCTTTAGTTGGGTATCAACACTACCCTGATGATGTCGTGCGAGAATTTGTAGCACTGAGTGTCAAAAATGGGATTGATATCATCCGCATTTTTGATGCTCTCAACGATGTCAGAAACATGGTAGTTCCTATGGAGGCGGCCAAAAAAGCTGGAGCACATGTTCAGGCATCCGTTGTTTATACCATGAGTCCGGTTCATACCACCAAACACTATTTAGAAACGGCTACGTCATTAGCGGAACTGGGTGCTGATTCTATCTGTATCAAAGATATGGCCGGCTTGCTTACCCCGTTTAAGGCTTACGAATTGGTTTCACTGTTGAAAAAAGAGCTGGGAATCATGATTCATTTGCATAGTCATTATATTGGTGGAATGGCGGTAGGGGCATACCTAAAGGCAGCCGAAGCAGGTGTGGATGTCATCGACACTGCCAGTGTTCCCTTGGCATTTGGTGCAAGTCAACCTCCTGTCGAAACCGTCGTCCGGGCGTTCCAAGAAACTGATTATGATACGGGCTTGAATCTTCGCCATTTGTTCCATATCGCCAAGTATTTTGAAGCCTTGCGCAAAAGTCGGGGCTTTGACCGAGGGGTAACTCGTATTACAGATATGAGAGTCTTTGAACATCAGGTTCCTGGGGGGATGATTTCTAATCTTGTCTCTCAACTAGAAGAACAAGGGGCTCTGGAACGTATTCATGAGGTACTGGAGGAGATTCCGAGGGTCCGGGCCGAATTAGGTTATCCACCGCTGGTTACTCCTACGAGTCAAATCGTCGGGACACAAGCTGTATTAAATGTTCTTAGCGGGGCAAGATATAAGTTAATACCTGGTGAAGTCAAGGCCTATGTGCGTGGTTTATATGGCCGTCCCCCAGCTCCTGTAGACCTTGAAATCCAAAAGAAAATTATTGGGGATGAAGAACCGCTGACCGTTCGTCCTGCTGATAAACTGGAACCCGGGTTAGCTAAGGCTGAGCGAGAATGTGTAGGATTAGCTCGTTCCCTAGAAGATGTCATCAGTTATGCGATGTTTCCCCAAGTTGCCAAGAAGTTTTTTGAGGAGAGACAACGTGGCGCTATTACACGTGAGGAGCCGAAGGAAGCAAAGCCAACTAAAGTAACAAAGGAAGTTAAGGAAACACAGACTGCATTGTGGTCTAAGGAGGATTCTAAATTGAATTTACAAGAAATCAAAGAATTAATAAAAATCATAGATGAAACTGAAATTAGTGAATTGAATCTTGAAAGTGATGGGGTAAAGATAGCGATCCGCAAAGGTCCAAGTTCGGTTACAAGTGTTCCAGTGACGGCCGCTGCGCGAGTTGCTGCAGAACCTTCTGTTCAAACTGCGCCCAGTGTGGAAATGACTGTGGCTAAAGTAGCTGAACCCATTGTGGGGGCAAATGCAGAAATCATTACGGCTCCGATGGTAGGTACATTTTATAATGCCCAGTCCCCGGAGGCAGCTCCTTATGTAGAGGTTGGACAGATGGTCAAAGTGGGACAGCCCGTTTGTATCGTTGAGGCCATGAAATTAATGAATGAAATAGAATCAGAAGTAGAGGGTAAGATAATTCAAGTTCTAGTGGAAAACGGGCAACCTGTTGAATATGGGCAACCGCTATTCGTTATTGAAAAATAAGGAGAAATTGCATGTTTAAGAAAATACTGATCGCAAATCGTGGCGAAATCGCCTTGCGCGTCATTCGGGCATGCCGTGAACTGGATATTGAGACTGTCGCTGTTTTTTCTGAGGGTGATCGCGAAGCAATGCATGTAAAAGCTGCGGACGAAGCAGTGTGTATTGGACCAGTGGCTAGTGCTAAGAGTTATCTTAATATCCCGAACATAATTAGTGCCGCTGAATTAACGGGTGTTGATGCTATTCATCCCGGATATGGCTTTTTATCTGAAAATGCCCGCTTTGCAGAGATCTGTGAGTCGTGCGGGATAACGTTTATTGGACCATCCCCAGAGGCTATCGAAACGATGGGAGATAAAGCTAAAGCACGTAAAACCATGATTGAGGCTGGCGTTCCTGTAGTGCCTGGCTCGAAGGAAATCATAAAAGATGAAGCCTTGGCCGCAACAATTGCTGAAGATATAGGGTATCCTGTTCTGATTAAAGCATCAGCCGGTGGCGGGGGCAAAGGTATGCGGGTTGCCCAAAATTCCAAAGAATTAAGCAAAGCGATTCAAGCTGCTCAAAACGAAGCACAGGCGGCCTTTGGCAACTCGGAGGTTTACCTCGAGAAATATGTTGAAGAACCTAGACACATAGAGTTTCAGATTCTCGGAGATAAGTTTGGCAATGTAGTTCATCTAGGAGAGCGGGATTGTTCTTTACAGCGTCGCCACCAAAAACTCCTCGAAGAAGCGCCTTCAAGTGCCTTAAATCCGAAATTAAGGGCGGAGATGGGTGCTATTGCAGTCAAAGCAGCCAAATCAGCCAATTATTCTAATGCTGGGACGATCGAATTTTTACTGGATCGCCACGGAAACTTCTATTTTATAGAAATGAACACTCGGATTCAGGTTGAGCACCCGGTAACCGAGTTGGTGACAGGACTTGACTTAGTCAAAGAACAAATTCGTTTAGCTGCGGGGGAACCTTTGGGATATACTCAAGGGGATATTCAGATCCGAGGCTGGGCAATCGAGTGCCGAATAAACGCGGAAGATCCGGATAAAAACTTTATGCCTTCACCGGGAATGATCAACGTCTATCATGTTCCAGGCGGTCCGGGAGTTCGGGTTGATAGCGCGGTATACCAAGGGTACACAGTTTCTCGCTATTATGACTCAATGGTTGGGAAATTGATTGTCTGGGGTGCCACAAGGCAGGAGGCCATTGCCCGAATGAAACGAGCTCTTGAAGAGTTTGTCATCGACGGGATAGCTACAACGATCCCGTTTCAGTTAAAAGTGCTGGATAATGCTTTCTACCGTCGTGGGGAAGTATACACGAATTTTATTCAACGCCGTATCTTAGGGGAATAAAATACCTCACCGATAGTCTTTGCCAGAACTACCTTGATTTGTTATAATAGCAACATAATATTAGATAGTAAACTTACTTCAGGTGGATCGTAACTCCATCTGAAGTTTTGTTGAATTATCTAGGGTTAAATGTACGAAGTAAGATGTGCGAACTTCGACTTAGTGGGAGGTGAAGACGTGGAAAGCTTGGGAACGGATAATTCCCTCGGTTCTATACGGATTGCTGATGAAGTTGTGGAAGTCATTGCAGGATTAGCTGCTTCTGAGGTAGAAGGTGTAGTCGGTATGAGCGGGGGTCTTGTAGGAGACCTTGCCCACATGTTAGGGAGAAATAAAAACCTATCTAAAGGGGTAAAGGTTGAAGTCGGCGAACATGAGGTTGCCGTGGACCTCTTTATTGTTGTAGAGTATGGTGTGGCGATTCCAGACGTTGCCTTAAACGTACAAGAATCGGTCAAAGAGGCCATTGAAAGCATGACAGGGCTTAAAGTCGTGGAGGCCAATGTTCATGTACAAGGGGTAAATTTTAAAGCGTTACCGGAAACCAAAGAAGAAGACTTCCGTCTGAAGTAGTGTTTGGCCCCCCCTGGAAATACCAGGGGGGGCTTCTGAAAGAGGGGACAACAAATGTTTGCCTACTTTTTAGGACTCCTTCTGATTCTTGGAGCCCTTTGGATATTGGCCATAGCCACAGGTTGGGCGCTTCCTTATCTTTTGCTTGCTCAAGGGCTGGAGTGGTTAAAAGCGAACCCTTGGGAAAGCACGGTTGTGGCGGGACTTTTGTTATTACTGGGTTTGCTTTTATTTGTTCGACCGCGCGAAAATGTGGATCGTTCCTTCCGAACGTCTTCCAAAGGAGGGGAGGTTCGAATTTCTCAAGATGCCTTGCGGGAGATTATTGCCCGTAGCGCAACTGCGTTGCCAGGCGTTTTAGAGGTTCAATCAAGCTTTCGAGAGCGTGAAACTGGACTTCAGATTATGGTCGCTTGCCAATTTGAGCAAGGCGTTCTGATCCCAAAGACGTCTGAAGAATTACTAGCAAAAATCAAACAGGATGTCGAACTTTATACAGGAATTATTGTGACAGAGGTGAAAGTACTCGTACGTCGTCTAGAAAAGACCCGTTCGGTACGCGTCCGATGAGCGGATTATGGGCAAAAATTGGAGAGAAAATTTCAAACTTTTTGATTTGGGCTATGGACAATCACCCGGGTAAACTCATCGGAACAGGCATAGGTTTTTTGCTGGGTTTGCTGATGGTCACTCTGGGTTTTTGGCGCACAATGATAGTAGCCTTATTTGTAGTTCTGGGGTTTGTCTTAGGAAAACGCCAAGATGATCATCAAGATATTATAACTTGGTTAGAAAGAAATTTTAATAAGTTCTAGGAGGAATTCCCTTGAGTCGAAGATTAGCCCGTGAAACAGCATTACAAGTCCTTTTTCAAAGGGACCTGACCAAAGAACCGCTGATTACTGCGGAGGAAGTTCAACGTTGGGCTGGAGAGTTTCAAGTCCCCGAGGCCAGTAGGGGTTTCGCCCAAGAATTAGTTGATGGTACGATAACCCATCAGGATGAAATTGATCAATTGATTGCTTCACTAGCTCAGGATTGGACGATCAGTCGCATGGCGAATGTGGACCGCAATGTAATGCGTTTGGCTACGTATGAGATTTTGTTCCGTCCAGATATTCCAGGTCGTGTGAGTCTCAATGAAGCCATTGAATTGGCAAAGCGTTTTGGCGGAGAGGAATCTGCAAAGTTCGTCAATGGGATTCTTGACCGAGTCGTTGATCGGAAGTCCAGTGTCGACTCACTTGATCCCGAAGCAAACTCGCCTAAGATTTAATCTTCTAATTTTTTTGATTATAAGGCACTTCTTGAAGGAAAAACGAATAAAGATCTCGAATAATTAAGTACATTATGAAAATTTTCTGAGACATTGAGGAGGAGTCAAATGTACCGCGTCGTTAAAAAGAGACTGCTGGCACAGGGCATTGCCTTGCTGGAAGTTGATGCACCGGCCGTGGCCGCGAAAGTGGAGCCAGGCCAATTTGTGATTGTTCGTGTGGACGAGTTGGGTGAGCGCATTCCGCTTACTGTCATGGACTTTGATCGAGAAAAGGGAACCATCACGATTGTTGTACAAGATGTGGGGTACTCTTCGGCCATCATTACGGGCATGAATGAAGGGAATGAATTCCAAGATTTTGTGGGACCGTTGGGTGTGGCGTCTGAAATTGAGAATTATGGTACGGTTGTGTGTATTGGTGGGGGTTTAGGTATTGCTCCTATTCATCCAATCGCACGGGCTTTAAAAGAAGCGGGGAATCATGTGATTTCCGTCTTGGGTTCAAGGAGTGCGGATCTTCTGATTTTGGAAGAAGAAATGCGTGCCGTAAGTAGCGAAGTTGTGATTGCCACAAACGACGGAAGTGCAGGCGTTAAGGGGTTTGTGACGGATGGGTTGGCTCAGGTTCTAGCTCAGGGTCATAAAGTTGAGGCGATTTGGGCGATTGGTCCTATGATAATGATGAAAGCGGTTGTGGATTATACCCGTCCTTTGGGTCTGAAAACGATCGTCAGCATGAATCCAATTATGGTGGACGGAACGGGAATGTGTGGCGCTTGCCGGATCAGTGTGGGCAATGAAACTAAATTTGCATGTGTGGATGGCCCAGAGTTTGATGGGCATTTGGTGGATTTTGATTTAGCCATGAAGCGTCTTGCTTTTTATAAAGATGAAGAAAACCGAGCCAAGGCTCGTTTGGAATGCAACCATGAAGGAGGGCATCACTAATGGCGGAGAACGTTGAAAGCACAAAAAAAGTAAAAATCCCTCGTCATGAAATGCCTTGCCAGGACCCACAGGTTAGAGCACA
>JAJYAS010000897.1 GCA_021779415.1 Bacillota bacterium | reverse complement strand
TGTTTTAGATGATTAAGTTGGATAATTTCTGCCATCTCGACATTGTAGGCCTTGGCAATTTTATAAATGGTATCTCCAGCATGTACAGTATATCGTGCATAATCCATTAGGAATCCTCCTTTTATTATGGCTTAGCACACTATATTCAAAAAGGAGAAGACATGATAATGGGTAAAAATGGAATGATAATTGGAATGTATTGGACAAGTTTAGCGTAGTAATGGTATTAGAATAACAATGATTTAAATTAATGGAGAAAAAATGTTAAAGAGGAGGAGTCCTGAGATGGGTTCTTTTATCTTAAGGGGAATCACAACGGCTTTACTGGTTACGGTTTTAACCCTTTTTGGTGGTATTATTTGGGATACCATGGGGCTGGGTGGTTTGAGTGTATCTAAACTCTTGGATATTGGGCTTCTGGCAAGTTGTTTAGTAGGAGGGTACCGAACAGCAAAAGAAAGTGGTGTTTGGTTTATGGGTGGGGTGACTGGAGCGGGTTATGTAATTGTAGGGACCCTGTTGCTAGCACTTTTCCTGCCCATTCGGGGATGGGGTTTCGTGCAGGTTCTTGGCGAGGGTGCATTAATTGGCTTAGTAGCAGGTGCGTTTGGAGCAGGGACTAAGGGGGCGGTTGCGAGAGCAGGGACCGCAAGCAAGAGTCCATCATTTTTCCGGCCTTCTTATGTGGGTTATGACACAAATGACTTCGCCAGTAGCGAGTTTGATTGGGATAATGATTCAGATATAGAGTGGCCTTGGGATAGGGAGGATAAAAATAAGAAACCAAGGGATGAAAACATTGAGAGTTCTGGGGTTCCCGAAACATGGGAGCCTAAGGGACTAGAAAATAATCCTATAATATGGGATAGAGTGAAAGAGGATAAAGCAGGTATAATAAAGGCAAATGCGGAGAAAGTAAGTTCGGAAAAAGGAAGTTCCAAAAATAAAGATTTGAGACCATGGTGGGAGTAAATAGCTAGCCGAAAATTCGGGACGATGGATTGAGGAAAGCAGGAAAATTACCGATCTGAGAGAATAGTGCTAATATAAGAACATGGTACAAAATAATAAGAAACGCTATAGGAGGGATTGAAAAAATGGATTTTCTTGAAGTGGTTCAAGCCCGGCGGAGTTTGCGCACTTATCTTGATAAGCCTGTTGAGCGCGAAAAATTAGAGTATGTTTTAGAATCAGCACGGTTAGCACCGTCCTGGAAAAATTTGCAGTGCTGGCGATTTATTGTCGTCGGAGATGAAGCAGGGCGTAAGGCTTTAGCTGAATGTATGGCAGAGAGTAATCCCGGACGAAAGGCTTTGATGGGAGCGCCAATGGTCATTGTTCTATGCGCAGTGCCTACTGAGTCTGAAATATGGGAAGGCAAGGACTTTATGATGTTAGATGCAGGACTTGCAATGGAACATTTGGTATTAGCAGCAACAAATCAAGGGTTAGGGACCTGCTGGCAGGGTCTATTTAATGAGGTGAAAGCACGGGAAGCTTTAAATGTTCCCGAAAATGTGAGAGTAGTAGCGATGACTCCGTTAGGATACGCTGCTGAAGAACGACGCCCACGGCCCAGAAAGGCTATGGCAGAGATAGTTTTCTATGAAAAATGGGGTCACTCTTAAAAAAAGAAGGGCAGTTTTTAACTTGCTTCATAAGTTAAAAACTGCCCAAATTTTATACAAATTTTATTAAACATTTTTCTATTTAAAGTTAGAGAAAACGCTTATCTTTATAACCGATTTTTAGTTAACTATCTTAGAGACTTGCTTGAGCAGTGTTCACGTCAGTGACCATTTGTTGAATTTTAGCGGTGCTGTCAAGTTCCAAGTCTGCTGCTGCGGAAATTGCAGCTTGATAAGCGACTAGGTTTGCATCAACAACATCGGCAGCAGTGACGCCGGCGACTTTAAGATCATCTAAGGAGATGGTGGTGGCAGGATCGCCTGAAACAATGCTGTCAATTTTAGTAATAGCAGCCTGCATAGCTTTAGCTGCAGCCTCAGCAACTTGAGCAGTGTTCACATCAGTGACCATTTGTTGAATTTTAGCGGTGCTGTCAAGCTCCAAGTCAGCTGCTGCGGAAATTGCGGCTTGATAAGCGACTAGGTTTGCATCAACAACATCGGCAGCAGTGACGCCGGCGACTTTAAGATCATCTAAGGAGATGGTGGTGGCAGCGGCATCTTTAGCAACATCTTCTATTTTTTTAATGGCAGCTGCTTTTGCTACTGCTGCAGTTTGAGCAGAAATTAGGTCCGTGAGAACGCTATCTGGGACAACAGCTGTACCGCCTAATGCAGTAATGAAGCTGGAAGCAGACAGTTTGCCACTTACATAGGTCGTGCCTTCATTGGCAGTTCCTTTAGTAAGAACAATACCGGACTTGGATTGAGCAGCAAGGGGTGCTCCCGCTAAAGCATCGATGGCTGTTTCGCCATTTGCTACGTAAACGTGATCATATTTAATAACCTCGTCAAAGGCCTTAAGCACCGCGACGTTCGTATCATAGGCTGTGTTTCCGAAGTAGCGGGTCGCTTTAGGAAACTTAG
>JAJYAS010000896.1 GCA_021779415.1 Bacillota bacterium | reverse complement strand
CCGGATTGCGTCAAGGAATGGTCCGTGAGGGAAGCCCTAGGCTTTTAGGTGGAGCGGATTTGCTCCAGAGTTTCTATGATTCTCTGCCCTTTCAACTGACGACAGCCCAACAACGTGTTATCCGTGAAATATCGGAAGATATGACAAAATCCCAAGGGATGGCGCGTCTTGTTCAGGGAGACGTAGGTTCAGGCAAGACAGCCGTTGCTATGGCTGCTTTGTTACGCGCTGTGGGTTCAGGGTACCAGGGAGCCATGATGGCTCCAACAGAAATCTTAGCGTTGCAGCATTTGAAATCGATTGAGAAAGTGTTCACGCCGTTGGGTATTTCAGTTGTTTGTTTGCTGGGGAGTCAAAGCAAAGGGGTTAGGGAAGGGATTTTGGCAGAGGTAGCAGAAGGACGAGCACAGGTTGTCGTGGGAACTCATGCTCTTATACAGGAGACGGTGGTATTTAAAGCCTTAGGTCTGGCGGTTACGGATGAACAACATCGTTTTGGGGTGAGACAACGTTCCCAGCTTCAGAGTAAAGGGGAAAGCCCCCATGTTTTAGTCCTTACAGCCACGCCGATTCCCCGGACGTTAGCATTAACACTGTATGGAGATTTGCAGCTTTCTGTACTTGACGAAATGCCGGTAGGGCGAAAGCCAATTATTACCCGAAAATTAACGGAACGAGCACGTCCTAAACTGGAAAAATTCCTAGATGAGCAAATCAAGCTAGGAATGCAAATTTATGTAGTTTGTCCCTTGGTGGAGGAATCCGAGACGCTTGATCTGATTTCTGCTACCCAGCGGTCAGCAGATCTTCAGCTTCGTTTTCCGAAACGACGTGTCGCCCTCCTGCATGGAAGAATGAAAGGAGCAGAAAAGGAAGCGATTATGACGGCGTTTCATGCCGGAGAGGTCGATATCTTGGTTGCTACGACGGTGGTTGAAGTTGGGGTGAATGTTCCGAAGGCCTCTGTGATGGTGATCGAGTCAGCAGAACGGTTCGGGCTCGCCCAGTTACATCAGCTTAGAGGACGAGTGGGGCGAGGAAGTGAACAATCTTATTGCTTTTTGATATCTGAAAATAATAGTCGTCGTTTAGAGGTTCTTTGCCAGACCGAGGATGGTTTTAAAATTGCAGAAGAAGATATGCGTCTTCGTGGAACGGGGGAACTATTAGGGACTAGACAGCATGGTATAGCCGAATTGCGCCTAGCTGATCTCTCGCAAGACGGGCACCTTGTCGAGAAGGCTTATCAAATGGCACAGAAAGCTATCAAGAACCCTGAACAGTATGCTTTGCTTTTCCAGGAAGTTCAGAGGTGTTTTCCAACAGACCAAATTGGGATACATTAGGAGCAAATTACAATAACCCTTGGTGAAACAGCTCAATCAGCTAATCTCTAAATTTATGGGAGGGAACTTTGAGATGGAACCAAGAAGATCGGAACAGTACATAAGATCGCTTGAACTAAATCGGGCAGTGGTTCCTTCATTTAACGAATACCCTTTTAATTTAGCAGCAGTAAGGAATTTAGAAATACTATCTTTTCATCCTAGAGTAACTTTTATTGTTGGAGAAAATGGTTCTGGGAAATCAACAATATTAGAATCAATAGCGGTCGCTTATGGTTTTAATGCTGAAGGAGGAACTAAGAATTTCAACTTTTCATCGAAAGCTACTCATTCGGACTTGAATAAATGTATCAGACTGATTAAAGGATTAAAAAGACCAGAAGATGGTTTTTTTCTACGAGCGGAAAGTTTTTATAATTTCGCAACGAATATCGATAAATTGGATTCCGAACCTTCCTTTGGACCTCCTTTAATCAATTTCTATGGAGGTCGATCACTTCATGAACAATCACATGGAGAGTCATTCTTTGCGGTTTTCCAAAACAAATTTAGAGGGAACGGGATTTATATTCTAGATGAACCCGAAGCAGCTCTATCACCTTCGAGACAAATGTCGATGATTTCGAGAATTCATGAATTGGTTCAACAAGGGTCGCAGTTCATCATTGCTACTCATTCTCCAATTATTATGGCATACCCACATGCACGGATATATCAGATTCAAGAGGGATTTGAAATTGTAAAGTATGAAGAAACTGACCATTATCTAATAATGCGTGCGTTTATGAACAATACCCAGAAGATGTTAGATATTCTTATGGAATGAGAGGATACACGTCAACAATGGATGATCAACAGTTTCTTGCCTGGATAAGGGAAAAGGGTTTTAATTTAACGAAAGCTCAATGGAGAGCGGTTATACATGGTAAGGGGCCACTCTTACTATTAGCTGTACCGGGTGCCGGAAAAACAACTGTGCTAATATTGAGGCTGGCTTACCTTGTTTTTGTAAAACATATAGATCCAGAAACCATCCTTTGTTTAACGTTTGGTCGCGCTGCAGCCAAGGAAATGAAGGAGCGCTTTATAAAACATTTTGACCCAAAAATGAATGTGAATATTCACTTTTCTACAATACATAGTTATGCTTTCGAAATAGTACGGGCTGCCTTTGGTCAGCAGAGGCAGGGCTACCAGATTATTGAGAGTTTA
>JAJYAS010000055.1 GCA_021779415.1 Bacillota bacterium | reverse complement strand
GCGGGCATTGATGGCCCCCCAAATATTCAGGCTGAGGGAGTCACCCGGCCCGAGGATATAATCGTTGCCGACCGGCAGGTTATCCACTCCTCCCGGCATCTGGGCGCTGTTTTTGAAGAACTCGTAGCCGAACTGGCGCAGGTCACGCACAAACGGGTCCGGTTCGCTCCTGTCCAGCAGTGTCAGGCTCTTTTTGGAAAAGGCCTTTTCCAGGCGGGAACTCTGCGTTTCATGCGGCAGGGGAATCACACTGACTTCATTTGACCTGTACACCGCCTGCTGATCCGGAGAATTCGCCACCACCTGAATAAGATAGGGCTGGTAGTTCTTGAGTTCGCGAAGCACATAGCCGTAATTTGCCCCAACCTGCGCGGTTTTCATCGAACCGTCCGCCTCGGTGCCGTAGCGGACCGTGAACCGGAATGTTTTTTCATCCGCAGTCGCGGGCGGATTGATCAACCTCCAGGAAAGCGTGGCCAGTCCATCTCCGGATTGCGCCTTCAGCAGCAATTGCGGTTTACGATCGGTGTCCTTCACATCGCGGCGGCTCTCGGAATCATCGCCCATTTTCTCCTTGGCAACCCCATCCATGGATATGCCGCTCAGATCCCGGTCCTTGCCCCAAACACTCTGCATATCCCCACCCTGGGCCGCATGGGATGCGACCGCCAGCAGCAGGGGGGTCACAAAGACCAGAAACCGTGTCGTCAAAAATCTCATGTATATACTCTCCTGATTCATATCCGTTGAAAATTTGTCAAGCTATACCACCATAGTACCACGTCATGCAAACCGAATAGCGACTGTTTGTCAATAGCGATAGCGCAGTTCAAAGGTCGCCAGCTGGTTGGTGCGCCTGGCGCCCCCGACCAGATTCAGGTTATGGATCCCTTCGATACCGTAGAGCAGTTGGCCATCGACATCGCCGTAAATCGGCAGCGTCCAGGAAATGCGGCCGGCATGCTTTGACTCCATTGCCTGAGTTTCAAGTCGATACCAGCGTCCCCGCTCGGTATAAAAATATTCCAGGGCCAAATTGTTGCGCACACTGAACCAATGCGAATAACGCCCGTAAAAGTCCTGCACTCCGATTCCTCCCTGGGAGTGCCCCGGCGTCATGTCATGGTACACATACCCGCGGGGAAACTGCCAGTCACTGTAGAGCATGGCGCTCCCGAAGAAGTATTCAAATCGGAAATCATCCCGGCAGGCAGAGGTCAGGCAGGGAATATTCACACCCGCAACATAACTCTCCACGATCGGCCAGACCCCTCCGGCATTATCCTCACCTGAAAACTCACCATATACCTCCGTGTTACGGAGGCCAGGGATACGGAAGCGCAGGTCTAACCCTGCAATGGAATTGGAGTGGTCATTGTATCCGCCACCGAATATGGTGTCGGACGATCCCGAGAATCCCGGGCCGCCGGTCTGGCGGACGAAATTTGCGCCGATTTCAAACCAATCCTTCGGCTTGATAGCTAGTTTGAAGCCGAGAAACCACGGGCGACGGACATCCGGCGTACCGGCGTCGGTTTCATCAAAACGTGAACCGATCAAAGTGTACTTAACGTCGCCAATCCAGTTCTTGACCCACCCTATATCAAGCGGTTCGGGGCTGGAGAGCTTGATCAGGTCAAAATTGGTGGCATTATTGGTCAGAGTCGTCGTACCGCGATAACCGGGACCAAACCAGTTTTCATCCCGCCCGGCTTCAAGCTCCAGCCCGCCGCCGCCCAGCTTGACATAGCCACGGTTCAAGCGGAATGTGCTATCATCTTTGGATGCAAGTACCATTGGCTCAACCAGGGCGCTTGCCTTGTCACTCACGTACCCTTCCGCGGCCCACCGGACCTCCCCGCTGTGTCCCCTGGGATGAATAACGCCGTTGTTATTCTCCAGCATCGGTGTGCCCTCTGTTCCGCTCGTATGAACCAGGCCGCCAGTGAAGGGCCTCAGGTCACCGCCTATAAAGCCGAAAGCCGATTGGTGGCCAGGTTCCCGTGATGTGCGGTTATAATCCCGGGGTGCCCCATCCAGATACACGTAGCGCAGCCGCAGGGCTGCCACGGGGTTATAGTCGATGAAGCGCGGCTTTTTTTCGGGATTTTCACGCAGAAACACCTCTCGCGGCAGGCTCTCGCGGATCCGGGCAATCAATTCCCCGGCAAAGGCCGGGGCCGCTGCAGACTGCAAGTCCAGGTTCTTTTGCGCCTCCAGCACCAGCCGGGCGGCCTCGGCCTTTGAATAGGGGCGCAGCCCTTTCACATCAGAGGTAACCAGCCCCATGCCTGCCAGCTTATCAAAGTAGCCGTAGACCGGGCTGCCCAGCGGGATGTTGGCGGAGGAAAAAGAAATCGCTTCTCTCGGAATAAGCAAAGCCATAACAAGACAGAAAACAATTTTTGTTATAATAGATCGATTTGATATCATCAATTCCTGACCAGCAGCAGACATTCTGTCACGTTTATCCAATTAGTAAGCATTGTCATTAATAAGTCCCTTAAATATAGTCAAAAAAATAATTTTAATATCTAAGAGCAAATCCCAGTTTTCTATATAATAAATATCGCACTCAACTCTCTTCTCAATAGAAGTATCACCTCGCCAACCATTGACCTGTGCCCAACCGGTAATGCCAGGCTTTACTTGATGCTTGACCATATATTTTGGGAAAATATCTTTAAATTGATCCACAAAATATGGACGCTCCGGGCGTGGTCCAATGATACTCATTGAACCTGAAAGAACATTAAAGAACTGCGGTAATTCATCAAGACTCGTTCTTCTTAAAAAAGAGCCGAATTTAGTCTTTCGGGGGTCATCGACAGTGGTCCAAAAGGTCTCCGAAGAGTTATCATCAGCCACACGCATTGTGCGGAATTTGAGCATATCGAACCGACGATTGTTAAGTCCAACCCGCTTTTGACGAAAAAATACCGGACCTGGCGAAGTGAGCTTAATGACGACTGCAATAAACAACATGATAAATCCCGTAAGTAAGATCCCGATAATAGATAAAAGAATATCGACGACCCGTTTAATAAAACGATTAAACGGGTCGTCGAGAGGAATCATACGAGCATTCAGGAGAGGAATTCCGTCAAATTCTTCTATTTTTGGAGTTCCGGGAAATAAATTATAGTAATCTGGGATTATTCGAATCCGTACACCCGCCTTTTCACATTCATCTATAATGCCAGAGTACTTATAATAAGCGTCAAGTGGCAATGCTACCACAACCTCATCTACGGACTGATTTTCAAGAAGTGATGGCAAAACAGCGATACAGCCCAAAACAGGCCTGTCCAAGATAGACAAACCATGCTTCTCCTCATCGTCATCCAAGTAACCCACAATGTTGTAACCAAAGTCTCTGTGTAATTGAACTTTACAAGCAAAGTCCATACCAACAGGCCCTACGCCGATAATCAATAAATGCTTTTGATTGAAACCATTCTTCCTGAAATAGCGAAGTGTCCGGCGAACAATGTACCGTTCAAGTAGAACAAGTAAAATGCCACCCATCGCGTAAAGAAGTGATACTTCTCGCGAGTATTCAAGATGTTTATTGAGAAAGAGTAAGCTAAAGATTATTACGACTCCTACTAGGTGCGCACGAATTACAATTATCACTTCTTTTCTATACAAGCGGCTCCTCATGGGCGAATATACTCCCATAAAGTAGTAAACTATCAATAGTATCGCAATCATCCAGAGAGAACTTATTAAATACTTGTTACCATAACCAGTGAAATTACCCGACATGTGTTTGGCGATAATGGCGCCAGCATACGCCATTAAAAGCGAGAGGGCATCCAGCGTAATTTGCATTATATTGAAGAAACGTTGATGCTTTCTTATCATGCTCTATACCACTTTAATTTTAAGATGATAAATGGTGCCGATTAACTACTGATATCTATTTTAACATTCGCAGAAAGTTGCCCACTTCTTATCAACAAATTCTTTCAATTCTGACCCGAATCGCTCTTTGGAGAAACGAAGGGAATTTTCTCTGCAGGCTTGAGGTGTAATACAGTTCTGTACCTTTTCAAAATGTTCAACAGCCTTTACTACTGCATCAGATGTTTGCTCAGTAAAGAAAAGACCGGTCGGAGAGACGTCACCAATGCCACGGATTGTCTCCAAGGCCCCCCCCTTTCCAAAAGCAATGACAGGTGTACCACAGGCCTGAGCTTCAAGTGGTGCAATACCAAAGTCCTCCTCTGCAGCAAAGATAAATGCTTTGGCTCTTTGCATGTAATCCTTCATAACGTTAAAATCCTGGTAACCCAGCAGACTGACATTCGCAGGTGCTATCTGCCTTATTTTATTAAAACTGGGGCCATCACCAATAACAATCAACTTCTTTTCCGGTAGCTTTGCAAATGCTTCAACAATAATATCAATCCGTTTATAAGGAACCATGCGAGAGGCTGTCATATAGAAGTCATCTTTAATTTCACGGAAATCAAAACCTAGGACATCGACTGGTGGATAAATGACTACCGACTCTCGTCGGTAAACTTTCCAAATACGGCGAGCAATAAAATTAGAGATGGCTATAAACTCATCAACGCCATTAGAAGTTCGACAATCCCATAAGCGAATTTTATGTAGTAACCATTTTGCCAGAAAACTCTTAAAGCCTTTATTAAGTCCTGATTCAGCAAGATATTGATGTTGAAGATCCCAAGCGTATCGGATTGGTGAATAGCACATGCATAGGTGTAATTGGTCTGGACCGGTTAAAACGCCTTTGGCTACTGCATGGTTACTTGATATAATTACATCATATGCTGAAAGATCATGTTGTTCTACCGCCAAAGTGGCAAGTGGCAGTAATTGACGATATTTCGATCGAGCAAAAGGAATTTGTTGAATAAATGTTGTATTGACCGTTTTACCTTGGAGAAATGAACGCTCTTGTTCCGGCACAAAGTCAATTGTGGCAAACAAGTCAGCATCAGGGTAAGCTAGCAATATTTGCTCTAAAACACGCTCAGAACCAGCGTAGTTTGTAAGCCATTCATGTACTATAGCTATTTTCATATTTTGATTCGGCAACCAATGGTATGAGATTTTATAAGGTTATAAGCGTTGATTAAATACAGCAGCATTTCAGACCTCTGCATGATAGTTTAGTTCAGTTTGTGGTTTACCAATTTAGCCCACTATATTGGTTGGTTTGCAGTTTTTGAGCTTATCACAAGAATTTTATATAGCACATAAAATATGTACCATATAAGTGCCAGCATAATATATGTCATTAGGAAATTAGTTATAGTGTATATAAAGTTGCCATTTGTTACAGATATGAACATTATGTACTCAAGCATCACGAAATAACATTTCTTGTAGTAGTTAGTTTCGGTGTTGGCATTTAAGTATAATATTGATGTCATGTAACCTAGTATTGTAGATAACACAATGGTCGTTATAAACCCGAATTGGGTATATAGATAACCGAATATGCTGGGCGTTATTGGCACAATGAATGATCCATCTGGAGTGTTGTAGAAGTCCTTTGATATTGTCGATATTAATGTCATTTCAGAGGCTGCAGGGTTAATTAATTTGATAAAAGGGTACAACAGGTCTTTGATAAGATCAACACCATAGGACAACCCAGTTTTTACTGTATATTCTTCAACTATGAAATTGAACGTATCAGGTCCTATAGTAAATAAGCGCATTATGAAGTATGAGAGTAAATTACCGTACTTTGTTGTTGCGAACTGTAAGCTTATATAATAGGCATAGCAAGTAGAAGCAAGAAGTAGTGCCACGCCTACAATAATCAGCTTTTTTGTATTATTAAAGATGAATCTAGATACTGTAACCATCACGATCAATAACGTTAACAAGGAGGATTTTGATCCACTGCACAACATCACTATAAGCGCTAGTACCAAGGCAACTAAATACATCTTTAAGTCAATAAGGCCGTTTTTCTTTGCTATGAGAATGTGGATTAAAATAATGTATATACCGAAGTTAACAATTCTGCTAGGAATTCCGAACAAGCCGGACTTGCTGGCCTGAAATCTAAGTACCTCAACATCTTCAGACAAGGACGGGATACCAACAACAGAATAATGATATATAACAGCTAATATTGTTAATATTAATAATCCGGCACAGCAGAATAAGAAATATTTTAACTTATTATTGCTTCCTTTATAAATATCAGTTTTAGTAATCAATTTGGATTTACTTAAGCGTGTTTTTATGTACAAGCCCATATAATAGGCTATAAGTGCAGCAGTAAATATCCAGTATGAGCTGTACTTGCCATTTTCTGTTGATATAATATATAACCCTATCAAGTAAAGTACTTGCATCAAAGCTGTAATGTAAACAACTGATACTTTTATGCCAGTACTATAAATTATGATGAATATGATTATAATCGTGGCTGGCAGCAATACCATTTGATTTATTTACCAAAACACGCTTTTATTATTGATAAAGCATTATCTGTCCTACGATACCATAGCCTGTGTATTATATAAATTAATGCCATAATATATATAGTCACTAGCCTGTGGCTATAGTATGTCTTATAAAAACATATCCTGCTTTTATATGAATAGTAGTCAGACAATGCTGACTTTATCTTTAGGTTTTTGCTACTACCAATACTAGCTCCTTCTTTGTGATAAATAATGCTATTAGGAGCATAGAGCAGCCTGTACTCATTATTTCTCATTGCTAGATCTATTTCTTCGAAATATAAGAAGTAGTTCTCATTTAACAGACCAATGTCCAACAAGAACCTCTTAGAAATCAGCATTGATGCTGCAGATATGTATGATATATTTTCTTCGACTTGTTTGGGTGTATAGCTCGTATCTGATATGTATTTCGAAGTCCCAATGATATGATTGAATCGCGCTCCGGCTAAGACCTGAATTTTGTCCGGACGATCATAATATCTAATTGCTGATCCACAAAGACCTGATTTTTCAACCATATCCATACGATCAACAAGAGCAGAAAGTGCAGTTTCTGTTACCACAGTGTCATTATTAAGTAACCAGATATAATCAAAGTCATTGCATAATAGCGCATATTTGATTCCAACATTGTTTCCTTTTGCAAAACCATAATTTAGTCCATTACTAATTATTATCAACTTAGTTTCATGACATTTAGTAGATATTTTACCAATATCTATTTGGTACTTAGAGTATTCAATATAACTAATAGGTTTATTAAGTTCTGGCTCATACAAATGACTGAAGTTGCGATTGCTATTTTCATATTTATGAGTTCCATCTGCCCAAGTCTTTATTTTTTGAATTGAACCATCTGTCGAATCATTATCACACAATATTACACTGTAATTAATACCTGTACTTCTAAATACAGTTTCAAGACATTCAATCGTATCATTGAAGCCATTCCAATTTAGTATAACAACATATACTTTTTTCATTGGTTGCCCATGGAACACAGAATTTGTTTCATTCGTGATCCCCACGAATTGCTATTGAGAAACTCTTTTCGTTGCTTACTGGTGTATTTTTTCTTGATGCAACCAACTGAAATGTATTCGCGCAATATTTCAGATAATTCTATTTTACTCTTATATAAATCAGCAAAAGGCGTGAATTTCTCAACCTCTGGATAATACACCGATATTATTGGCTTATCATAATTAATGTATTCGTACAACTTAACGGGATCAACCGACAGTATCAATTTGTTAACAATAAAAGGCATAATCATGCAATCCATTTTATCGACTAACATAGGCAAATCTTCGTGATCACGAGAACCATAACAAAACATTCTTGGATGGCTGTAATTGTGCACCTCTACATCTATTGGTCCAATCAAATGGATTCGTATATTTGAAAATAAGTCGAGACAATACAAAAGACTTTCAAAATCAAACCAGGATGATATTGTCCCTATATAAGCAATATTAAAATAAGAATTATTATTTACCGATTTTGATTTTACGGGAGAATTGAAATTGTCCAGTACCTTCCCACCAAAAGCATTTCTAACTAACACTGGATTACAATCTTGATATCTAATTCTCATAATTTGCATGAGGTTCTGGCTAGATACAATTACTAGAGATGATATTGCTACAGCATTTTTTTCTGCTTCAATCAGTTTATTATTCCAAAAAGGTGAACTTGTGAACTCTAGGCAATCGTCCATACAATCATATATTATGCTACCCTTGTACCAACTAGGGATATACCAACTAAAATCAGGAAACGTTATCCAGATGTAATCGGGTGAGGCTCTCCTTATCAAAAGACTAAAGTAAGACCTGAGAATCAACTTGTTCAAGGTATTTATGAAAGAGACTTTTTTTCTGAATGGTAGATTACAAAACACTACAAATGAAGCTTTATTTCTCTTATTTTTAACAAGTAGTTTCCTCTTACTAACAAATGGATAACAAACAGTCGTATCAAAAATATCTGATAGATGTTCTGCTATATGATGGGGTCTTTGTTTTATCCAATCCCAATCCACATGCATTAAGTATAATAGTTTTCTTTTATTCAAGATCATTTTTCGACCCAGCAGTGAATTTATGACAAAATCTAATTTTGCAATATTTGAGAATCAGGAGTTATTACTGATATTTTATAAATCTGCAGCCATTTCGAATAAGATTTGCATTCGCCGAGACCGGACTGGCCGCCCAAATAACTTTCTGAATATATTAGTTACGCGAATATTAATAAACAGGCTTATAAAGCCGAATTCACTCCATCCACGAGAAGCAAATACTATTTTTTTAACTACGGGAAACTCCGACATTGCATCATAACTGTATGACCTGACATGTTCAGCACACAGCTGAGTCTCTTGAAAGGGTACGATTACAAATAAATTACGACTTCGTTCAAGTAAATTGGATATTACAATATTATCGTCGTCCAAGTGTTCCAACACATTGGAAACAATAATTACATCACAATTTGGAACCGCCTTGCAGTCTCCAACTATAAATTCAGCGAGGTCCGAATACTTTTCGCGACAGAGTTGGATCGCTTCAGAAGAGAAATCTACCCCAACTAGCTTTGCGTTCGGAAAAGCTGCCCGGTAAACAGGGAATGCATCACCAGCTCCGCAGCCAAAATCACATAAAACACCTGAGAATTCCTTATGAATACCTAAGTATTCAATTTGACATTCAGCAAATAGGCGTGTTTGAGAAAAACCACCCTTGTCTTTCCAATCACCTGTGCCAAAACGGCAATTCCAGTAATCCAGCGTATTAATATTTTGTTTGTTTGTCATGATGTTATATCTCTGTACCCGGGACTGCGCAGTTATTTATGCCCGAATTTAATTCTGTCAAATGACTAATTGCATACAACACAACCCATACTGAATGTATAACGTAGGCTATACCCAAAGAGCAGACAATACCTAAGGCACCATGTTTTGATAAAACCAACGCACTGCCTAAATAGACTATCGCCCAGCAAAAGTTCATAGCAGCACCGAGCCACATGCGCTCGCCAGCCGCTAGGATCTGCCCTACTGGTGCAGCTCCTACAACCAAAATAGCAACACAGACTATCAGAGCTAAATCCATTGAACCATCTTGAAACTGTGGACCATATGTCGACATTATCCACGGACTGGCAATTGTGATTATAACGGCAACAGGAACAACAACGACGAGATTGGAAATTATGGCTAATTTCAGCAGCTTGACCGCCTGTCTATTGTCACCAGATGCAAAGTGTTCTGTTAGAATTGGCAAAAGAGCTCGGCCGGCAGTATTTGGTAAAAACATAACTACATTGAACCATTGCATTGCCACGCCAAGTAACGCAATTTCAGCATATCCGTTAAGCTTATTCGCTAGCATCGCTTGACAACACCAATGCGCTGGAGGGACAAAAACTCCTGACAATAACGATGGCAAAGCAAAGTCACGCAATACCGGCCACTCATCCCAACAGCCTCGGGGTTGCTTTGTGATTGCGAAGTATTTTAGTGACTTCTCAACCTGATATTTGCTGATGCTTAATTGAACTAACGAATTGATCACCAATGCAACGGCTAGACCAATCAATCCATATGACTTTGCCGCTATTATCATTATTGGAAGACCAAGCGTGGTACCAATTATGGTAACAATAGCAAGAATACGCATGGATTCCAACCCGATCAGTATGCTTTTATTGTAGCTGTCAAGTGCCGTAAAAAACATTGAAAACGCTGCAATGGAAAGTGGCAAAGCAAGATTAGCTGAATTCAATGCCGATGTGGCAATATATTTTGATAAAGCAATCAAGAGAGCTGAAGCAATAAATCCAAAAGTAAATATCACTCGATCCATCAACGCAAGAATGTGTGCGAGTCGGACAGAATCCCGCACCCTGAGATCAGCCACATACCGAGTTGCGGTCATGCCAACACCGACACCCGCAACAACACCGGCCATTCCCAATGTACTTTGAATAACAACAAATTGGCCATAAGCTTGTTTGCCCAATAAACGAGCAATGAAAATCATTGTTACAAGAGTGAACCCGCTGGAGACAACGGCACCTACAACGCTCCAGACTGCACCACCAAGAAACCGATGAGCAAGCGGTGATCGTTTTATTTGATGATGAGTGGCTACGAGTCGCTTGATCATGCCGCCACTCCAAGAATTTTCACAATTCGTTCGGAAGCTTTGCCATCTCCATATGGATTATGAGCATGACTCATGCGCATGTACTCTTCATGTTCATCAAGTAATCTGCTTGTTTCGGTAATTATACGTCTATCTGCACCAACAAGTTTTACGGTTCCCGCCTCTATTGCCTCGGGGCGTTCGGTAACATCCCTCATCACCAGCACAGGCTTACCAAGACTG
>JAJYAS010000895.1 GCA_021779415.1 Bacillota bacterium | reverse complement strand
AAATAATTGCTAAAAGGAAGATTGAATGCTTTAAGGTGAAACGGAAGAGATCCGACTCTCTACCTACTAAACCAGTTGCAGCGGCCGCTACAGCAATGGATTGTGGAGAAATCATTTTACCCACAACGCCACCTGAGCTGTTGGCAGCGACGGTCAGAACAGGATTTACACCAATTTGCTGAGCTGTGACTTGTTGTAGTTGACCAAATAATGCATTAGCAGAAGTGTCCGATCCTGTCAAGAAGACTCCGAGCCAACCAAGTACTGGTGCAAAGAATGGGAACGCGTGACCAGTTTTAGCTAACAGGAGACCAAGGGTGTAAGAAAGCCCTGAGTAGTTCGCAATGTAAGCGAAACCGAGCACTGAACCAATAGTGATAATAGGATAGACAAGTGTTTTAACCGTATTTCCAGCCACTTTACCCGCTTTTGCCGGGCTAATTTTAAGAATGAGCATAGTGATGAGGCAAGTGATCAAGATCGCGGTTCCAGCAGCCGCAAAGAAATCCCATTTGTAACTTGCCGCGTAAATCGCTGGTTTTTTAACGATTGGCATAGTCTTTAAAACCAATCCATCAAGCCCAGGCCAATGGGGAATGTTAACAAACCACTTTAGGTCTTTTCCAATAAGATCTTTAAAAGTATTCGTTCCCCAAATACCAACCATAATCGTGAGAATTGCGAAAGGAGACCAAGCTTTAATGATTTGACCACTAGTATACTTTTTATATTGTTCGATCTTTTCACCTTTCTCACTTGGGAAGCGCCAAATGTTTTTGGGTTTCCAGAATTTAAGCAAGATGACTGTAGAAACGAGGGAGAATAAAGATGCAATGATATCCGGGAGTAGAGGTCCTAGATAGTTTGAAGACCACCACTGGGCAATGGCAAAGGTAAATCCTGAAACTGCAATAGCCGGTAGGACTTCTTTAGCCCCTTTCCAGCCAGCCATAAGAATAATCAAGTATAAGGGAACGAACACTGAAAGAAATGGAAGCTGTCGTCCAACAGCCGCTGCGATTATGTTGGCATTAATCCCAGTTACTGCACCAGCAGTAACAATCGGTACACCGATACCGCCAAAAGCAACAGGTGCTGTATTAGCTACCAAGCAAATTCCTGCGGCATAGAGGGGTTCAAAACCAAGACCGATTAAGATAGCACCAGAAATTGCAACAGGTGTTCCAAATCCTGCAGCTCCCTCTAGAAATGCTCCAAAGGAAAATGCGATAAGAAGTGCTTGAAGACGACGGTCACTGGACAAAGAGGCAATTGAACTTTTAATGATTTCGAACTGTCCAGCTTCAACTGTTAGGTTATATAGAAAGACTGCAGTAACAATAATCCAAGCAATTGGGAACAATCCATTAAGAATTCCCAGTAGACTCGCTGACACTGCAACCCCTAGCGGCATTTTGTAAACTAGTATAACATCGATAATCGTGAATAAGAGCGTAGTACTTCCGGCAATATGTCCCTTCATGCGTTTAACGGCAAGAGCCCAAAATAAGTAAAAAATAGGAAGAGATACTGCCAGCGCCGTGAGTCCAAGACTATTTCCTAGAGCTGCGTAGTTCTGTGTCCATGGCATAATTAGTTCCACCTTTCATTACAGCATGTGTAAAGCATTTCCATTTCGTTCAAACCTTATACGGAACTCTCTCATTACCCTTGGCGTCTTCCTCCCTCCACGTTATTTTCTACTTCATTGTGTACCACTAGGCAGGCTGATTGCTGAATGGTCAGACCACCTAAACACATATTAATCTAATCTTGTGAACATTTCAATATGTAAAGAGTTTTATAGAGAAAAAAACAATTTTCACAAAGTTTTTGTATTATCGAGTATATTTCTGTTCAAGAGACTTAATTTCTTGTTGAAACGATTGACTTATACGATAAAGCAATCGTTCCATGTCCAAACGGTGAAGCGTAATATTTTCCGGACTAAGAAACTCTATCTTGCGAAATTCTGATTTTATCAACAACGGCAGTAAATCGTCGAGATTTTCAATTCGAAGAGTCAAAACAATGGGAGCATAAGCGACTTCATGAATACGTTTCCCCTCCCCTTCACTCACTATGTAGATATCTAGGCTCAAATCGACGTCTTCAATAAGAATCCCTTGGAGCGGAACATTGCGCAATAAGGCGACCTGCTGTTCTCGCATCGTTTCTGCCATTTGTTCGTTACTCTTGCCTCCAAAGAAAAAACGTCCACTCCGCGCTTCGCCCCGATAGTCCATGCGAATTCGCACGCGAACATGTTCGATAAGAAGTTCATTGCCAATCTTAATTTTCATCATTTTTCTCCCCATTTCTCTATTATAAGTACATTTTCTTTAAATTTCAGCTTTAAAAATATTCTGCATGAGTTTGATTTTCTCCTGCAATCTTTGCTTTACAGTTTTAAATTGTGGACATACTACAACACAAGATGCGTCTAAAGGAGGATAAATGAATGCTTAATACAGTCGTTGCCATTTTTAAAGGACCGCAACAAACGAAAGAAGCAATTGAAGAGATCCAAGGGGAATCCCTAGCGAATAGCAGAATATCC
>JAJYAS010000054.1 GCA_021779415.1 Bacillota bacterium | reverse complement strand
AAGGTCTGCGGGACTATCTAGAGAAAAGGGCAGCTGAGAAGGGACTAAAAACCGTTGATATATTGGGTCCGCTGATCGGCGCACTTTCTAATCTAACCGGTATGGAACCTACCCACACGCCGAATATTATTCATCGTTTGGATGAACAGTATTTCCGTAAAGTGGAGGCGATTGAATTCGCCGTTAAATATGACGACGGAAAGGATTCTCGTGGAGTTCTTTATGCCGATGTTGTTCTAATTGGGGTTTCTCGAACCTCAAAAACTCCACTTAGCATGTACTTAGCTCATAAAGGGCTCAAGGCCGCGAATGTTCCGCTGGTTCCAGAAGTCGACCCTCCTGAGGAACTATTTCGTATTTCCCCGCGGAAAGTGATTGGGTTAACCTTGCGACCGGAATTGCTGAACCAAATCCGAACAGAACGTTTAAAAACTCTCGGTTTGGGCGCAACTGCTGATTATGCTAACTTAGAGCGCATCATGCAAGAGTTGGAATATGCGCGTGGGATTATGAAACGAATTGGTTGCTCGATTATTGATGCCACGGGCAAGGCGGTTGAAGAGACCGCGAGTATCGCATTAGAAATATTATTTAAGGGGGAGCGAAATGTCTAAGAAGTATGTATACTTATTCTCTGAAGGAAAGGCTTCCATGCGTGACTTGTTAGGAGGTAAAGGGGCAAACTTAGCGGAGATGACCAATATTGGTTTACCTGTGCCTCCGGGATTCACCATCACCACGGAAGCGTGCAATGCATATTACAGTAACGGTGAAAATGTGCCAGACGGGACTTGGGATCAAGTTTGGCCAGCCTTAGCGGAAGTTGAGGCAGCCACTGGTAAACTCTTTGGGGATAAGAAGAATCCACTTCTCGTTTCGGTAAGGTCCGGGGCGAAGTTTTCAATGCCTGGAATGATGGACACCGTTCTCAACTTAGGATTAAATGATGATACTGTAGAAGCCTTAGTGGCGAATACGCAAAACGAGCGGTTCGCTTGGGACTGTTACCGTCGCTTTATTCAAATGTTTGGAGATGTTGTCTTAGAAGTCGAACATTACAATTTTGAACAGATTCTCGAGACTGCGAAAGAGAAACAAGGAGTTCATTATGACTCCGAACTTTCTGCTGAGAGTCTCAAATGGATGGTTGTTGAGTATAAGAAAAAAATTGAACGTAAGACCGGCAAACCCTTCCCTATGGACCCCAAAGTCCAGTTAGAGTTAGCGGTTTTGGCTGTTTTCCGTTCTTGGAATAATGACCGTGCGAATGTTTACCGTAGAATTAACAATATTCCCCATGAGATTGGAACCGCAGTGAACGTGCAGTCCATGGTCTTTGGAAATATGGGTTCCGACTCAGGAACTGGCGTAGCCTTTACCCGTAATCCTTCGACCGGGGAAAAGGCTCTCTACGGCGAATATCTGATGAATGCTCAAGGAGAAGACGTGGTGGCTGGTATCCGAACACCACAACCGATTGCCACTTTGGCGCAGGAAAACCTAGAAATCTACAATCAATTTGTGGAGATTTCTAGTCGACTGGAGTCCCATTATCGCGATATGCAAGATATAGAATTTACCATCGAACGAGGAAAACTCTATATGCTCCAGACTCGAAATGGCAAACGAACCGCCTCGGCAGCAATCCGTGTGGCTGTGGAACTTTTCCATGAGGGTATGATTAGTAAAGAAGAAGCCATCATGAGAATTGAACCTGAGCAACTGGACCATTTATTACATCGCCGTATGGATACGGGTGCCAAGCTTCAAGTTCTGGCAAAAGGGCTCCCTGCTTCACCAGGTGCCGCATCTGGAAAGATTGTCTTTAGTGCTGAAGAAGCAGAACGGTTAGGGGAAGCTGGCGAGAAAGTCATCTTGGTTCGTACGGAAACCACACCCGATGATATCCGCGGTATTTTGGCAGCCCAGGGGATTTTAACAAGTCGTGGGGGTATGACAAGTCATGCCGCCGTCGTCTCCCGTCATATGGGCAAACCAGCTGTTTGTGGGTGCGATGCCCTAAAAATTGACTATGGACAAAATTCAGTCGTCATCGAAGGGGTGGAGTATAAGGCAGGATCACTCTTCTCCATCGACGGATCAAGTGGACGAGTCATTAAGGGAGAAGTTTCCATGGTTGATCCGGAACTTAGTGAAAATTTTAAAGAATTCTTGGACTGGGCGGACGAAATCGCTAGACTTCGTGTTATGGCTAATGCCGATACCCCGACAGAAGCGACGAACGCGCGGAATTACGGAGCCACCGGAATTGGCTTGACTCGGACGGAGCACATGTTTATGGATCCTGAACGCATTCCGATTGTGCAAGAGATGATCCTTGCCCAAACTCTTGAAGAGCGCGAAGTTGCACTAGCAAAACTCCTTCCAATGCAAGAGGGAGATTTCTACGGTATTTTGAAAGCGATGCAGGGTCTTTCTGTGACGATTCGGCTGTTGGATCCTCCGCTGCACGAGTTTCTGCCACACTCTGAGGAATTGATTGTGGAGATTACGAAACTCAAAATGACCCAAAAAGACCCTGACACCTTACGTGAAAAAGAAGCGTTACTTCGTAAAGTTCGAGCGCTTTCTGAGCTAAACCCAATGCTTGGACACCGCGGTTGTCGGCTAGGTGTTTCCTTCCCTGAAATCACGGTCATGCAAGCCCGTGCAATTTTCCAAGCTAGTGCCCGCTTGGTCAAAGAAGGGTATGACATTCATCCGGAAGTTATGATTCCGCTTATTATGGGGAAAGAGGAATTTCTCATGATGCGTAAGCTCGTGGATGACACAGCAGCAGAGGTCATGAGGGAACAAAATGTCTCTCTCCACTATAAGGTTGGAACGATGATTGAGGTGCCAAGAGCGGCTCTTCTAGCGGATGAGGTCGGAAAAGTAGCAGATTTCTTCTCCTTCGGGACAAATGATCTAACCCAGATGACGATGGGCCTGTCCCGTGATGATGCTCAAGGTAAGTTCCTCCCGGCATACCTAGAGAACAAACTCATGTCAACCGACCCCTTTGTCGTGCTTGACCGCTCGGGGGTTGGCAAGCTCATCGATATGGCAGTGAAACTAGGGCGGGGTACAAATCCGAATCTCGGCTTAGGGATCTGTGGTGAACACGGCGGAGAACCGAACTCAGTGGAATTTTGCCATTTAGTCGGCTTGGATTATGTCTCCTGTTCCCCCTTCCGCGTACCCATTGCGCGGTTGGCTGCTGCACAAGCGGCTATAAGAAACAAGGGGTAATAAATTGGAGCTAAACTAGAAATAGTATAAAAATAGTGAGGGTATTGTCTTTTATGATTTTAAGAGACAATACCCTATTTTCAAGCAGTCCCGTAATCTCTGTAACTACATTCTTAGTCATCAATCAGTATCCCGTATAAATAGCAGCAGGATTTGATGATGCGGTTATTCGGAATCTCGAAATAGTCGGAGAAGCTACAAAGAGAGTATCACAAGGAACCAAAGGACAGCACCAGGAAATTCCATGGAGACAAATGGCCGGACTACGCGATGTGTTAATACATGATTACATGGGAATTAGTTTGAAAATTGTTTGGAATGTGGTACAGAACGAATTGTCTCAACTTAAAACTAAAATAATAGAATTATTGGATTAAGCACTGGACTTTTGTAGTTCAGTGTTTCTTTATTTGGAGTTAGGCGGGAGTATTGTAATGCAGGAAAGATGTGAACATAATGTATCTGTAACCCGTTAATATCAATGGTTACAAGATGTGTTCCATAATAGTAAAAAATGGTGATTGGTCCTTTTTGATAGTTGCTGCACAAGCAGTCGTTAAAAATTGATAGAACCTATTGATATGTTTGTCTGACTCTTATGTTAGAATAAACTTACTTCAAAACACGTCCATAACAAGGGGGAGTTAAGATGAGTGAGGTTCTGAACATTCGCGAGAGGACTGAAAAAGAAGAGGAAGATCGCCTTTCTCCATATGCTGCCAAAAGTAAGGATGGTAGGCGTGAACAATTGGAAGAAGAGTGCCCGATTCGGACTAAATTTCAGCGAGATCGCGATCGGATATTACACAGTAAGCCGTTTCGCCGTCTTAAACATAAAACTCAGGTTTATATCGCTCCTTCGGGGGATCATTATCGTACCCGGATGACGCATAGTTTGGAAGTCTCCCAAATATGTCGAACAATCGCACGGGGACTAAAACTGAATGAAGATCTTATCGAAGCGATTGCTTTAGGGCATGATGTCGGCCACACCCCCTTCGGACACGTTGGGGAGGAAGCTTTGAGACGGATAATTAGTCACTTCGAGCATAATGAACAGTCGATCCGCATCTTAAAGGTGTTGGCCCGGGAGGGCCGCGGCTTAAATCTTACGGAGCCTGTTCTCGATGGAATTTTACATCACACTGGAGAAGGTATCCCGAAAACCTTAGAGGGACAGATTGTGAAAACTGGAGACAGGATTGCTTATCTTTGTCATGATTACGATGATGCTCTACGGGCTGGTTTATTGACCCAAAGCGATTTGCCTGAAAACGTGAGCCGGACTCTCGGAGAGAAACCGAGCGATATGATTACTACGATGGTGGTTGACATGACTGAGGCCTCAAGTGGAAAAGATCATATTGAACAGACGGTTGAGGTCAGAGACACGATGCAGGAATTTCGGAATTTTATGTTTGCTAGGGTCTATAACAGCCCAACTTTACGCGAAGAACGACGTAAAGGGCAATACATCGTTCAGGCCCTTTTTGAATATTATAGACAGGATATATCCAAATTACCGGATAATTTTTTAGTGTGGGCTAACGGAGACGAAACTCAAGCTGTGGTTGATTATATCTCCGGGTTGACCGATAACTACGCAATCGATCTCTTTCAGAGTTTGTTTGTTCCTCAACATTAACATCAAATAAGGTGAAGCAAAAGACTAAAAGGAAGAGAGGACCCTCAAAGCGGGTTCTCTCTTCCTTTTAGTTAAGAACAAGTTTTATTTAATATTCAAACTATTATTTGGCTTCAGCGGAGTATCAGTTGCCAGATTCCCCAGAATTCCATCGAGCTTTTTCCCTTCTAGGAGAAATTGAACACTGTGAACGTTAGAAAGAGTCGTTAAGGTGTTCACAATACTATATATCGTCATTTGTTCGCTAGCGGATCCACCGCTAAAGTTCTTCTGAAACTCTTTAGATAGATTTATTGTTGCAACACCGTCTGAGCTTACGGAGGCACTTATAAGGTTTGTCCCTTGAGGAAGCGGTTTCTCAAGGCCAGAAGGAGGAGATGCAAGTTCTTTAAACATCGCCTTAATGACTTCGTCATCATTTAAGTTGATTGTTCGATCTGTGGCGACTAAGCCGGTGGCATCAGAATTCGGGAAATAGAGAGTTAGCTTTACAGAGTGCGGAGCTGATGGAGTGGGAGTGGTTGTTGCTGGCTGAGTAGGGGCTGTGCTTTCAGGCGCAGGAGTGCTATTCGAGGGTGTGACAGCTTGAGTTTTAGAGCACCCTGTCAAAAAGAGTCCAGCAAGCAAGAGAGCAACAAGCGCTAAAATGAGAGTGTTAAATGAACGTCTGAACATAATCTATCCACCTTCCTCATAAAGTTCATTATTTGTAGCAAACCGTTCATAATAAGGATAAAGAGATAGGGTTTGCTGCTTATATACTAACATGCTTTTAATTTGTGGGAAAGAGTAGTTGGGGTTCTCTTTGTTCGAGAAGCAATTGGGGCCATCTTTTGCACAAATAATTGTCGAAGAAAGGAGGTATTAGCGTCAAATAAGTAGAATTAAATGAGTTGGTCATGGTTACCTGAATTCTTTCTCAAACTAATTCTAAATTAGCGGGGCGAAAAAAGAGGATTCTGTGAAGTTTCGGCGAAGAATTGTATAAGTATAGGGTTGACAAACTAAAAAAAATGTGGGTATAAATCGAAGGGCGAAAGAACGTGGAACATAGAAATAATGAAGAATTTATTCCGGAAGAGATTATCGAGGAAGTACGTTCGCGTGCGGATATCGTTGAGGTTGTTTCGGAATATGTCAGTTTACAGCGTAAGGGTAAAAACTATTTGGGAATTTGCCCTTTCCATTCGGAAAAAACACCGAGTTTTACTGTTACTCCGGAGAAACAAATGTTTTATTGTTTCGGATGCAACGTTGGAGGCAACATCTTTTCTTTTGTTATGAGGAAGGAGAATTGGTCCTTTGTGGAAAGCGTTCAGAATTTGGCATTCCGCTATGGAGTGACGCTTCCAGAGAAAGATCGATCTCCGGGTGAGCGAGAAGAAATTCGTCTCCAACGACGTTTTGAAGAAATAAATGAATGGGCTGCAAGCTATTTTCATGACCTTTTACTGAGGTTACCGGAAGGAGAACCAGGACGTCTCTACTTTACTAAGCGTGGGATCGACCTTGAGACGATGAAAAGCTTTCGATTAGGTTATGCTCCTGAGCGTTGGGATGGATTGTTGGATTACATGCAGGGTCGAGGGGTTCAGCCACAAGAATTGGCGAAAGCTGGGCTAGCCTTGGAAAGAGGGCCAGGTAAAGGCGGACAATATTATGATCGCTTTCGTAACCGTGTCCTCTTTAGTATACTGGACCGTCGCAATCATCCAATTGCTTTCGGTGGTCGAGTACTGGATGATTCACTCCCTAAGTATCTCAATTCTCCAGAGACCTCTTTTTTCAACAAGGGGCATCACCTCTATGGGATGCATCGTGCACATCAGGGAATCCGTGAGGAATCGTACGCTTTATTAGTTGAGGGGTATATGGATGTTATTGCGCTCCAGAAAGCTGGCTTTCCGAATGCAGTAGCATCTCTAGGGACAGCTTTGACACGGGATCAAGCAAAACTTTTAAGACGGTATACACAGCGCGTCGTCATACTCTACGATTCCGATTCGGCAGGAATTCAGGCTGCCTTACGAGGAGGAGAGATTCTACGCGACTTTGGAATCCGTGTTGATGTTTTAACCTTAACTGGTGCCAAGGACCCGGACGAGTTTTTGAAATCTTACGGTGTGGAGGAGTTTAAAAATGCCCTTAGCAAAGTTTTAACCTATGTTGAATTTAAATATCGGACCCTTGTCCAAGATGCTCCACCGCAAAGTATCCCTGAAAAGGCGGAGTTAGTCATCAAACTTGCTCCAGACATTTTGAAAATCGTTAGTCCAGTTGAAAGGGAAGGGTATGAGCGCTTTTTAAGTTTAGAGCTGGGACTTACTTTAGAAGCAGTACAACGCGAGATAGCAAGCCAGGAAATGAAAAAACCTAAAAATGAGCGTGTACAGGAATATTCTCAACAAAAACAGGTTAATTATGTTAAAAATAGAGATAATAATATAGAGAACATTATTGGTAAGGATAGTACTATGCACCCTCAACCAACAGTTTATTTAGGGGTTTATCGAGCTGAACGCATGATTTTGCGTATGCTGTTAGAAGATGTCACGCATTTGCCAAAAATAAAGGCAAAGCTGGGCGAATTATTCTGGAAAATACCGGAACACCAGCAAATTTTTGATTATCTCGATCAGGAGGGTGGATTGCCTGCGCATAGCGACGAATCGGTTCAAAGCCGGTTAGCTAGCTTGCTCCTGGAAGAGTTAGATATATCCCAAACTGAGCGGCTTTTAGATGATTGTATCAAGGAGATTCTTTCTACGCAAGCTGAGGAAAGAGTGGAGGATCTTCAAGCCCGCATGGCAGCTTTAGAAAAATCCGGTGACATGGCAGGGGCCATGGCTCTGTTGAAAGAGATAGGAGAGCGGTTGAAACGTGGCGAAAAGTAAGGTAAAAGGCACCCGAAACAATGATCCGAGGGAAGGCGGGGGACAGATGAGCGACGAGCAGAAAATGGAAAGTGTCCAAGCCCTCATTCAGAAAGGAAAAACGAAGGGATCCTTAACTTACAGGGAGATTATGGATGCTCTCCAAGGGGTTGAGCTTTCTGCGGATCAAATTGATGATGTCTACCAACAACTTGGACGAATGGGAATAGACGTGGTGCCAGAGCCTGGAGAAGTTGAGATGGAAGTCTTGAAAAAGGTCACGGATGATGATGATGATCTAATCGATGAGGCGGACGACGAAGTAGAGGAAGAGGCGGAAGTGGATCTTTCTGTGCCTGAAGGCGTAGGAATTGATGATCCGGTTCGCATGTATCTCAAAGAAATTGGACGAGTTCCTCTGCTTTCAGCCGAGGAAGAAATAGTATTGGCAAAACGTATGGAGGAGGGCGACGAGGAAGCAAAACGACGCCTAGCCGAAGCCAATTTGCGTCTTGTAGTCAGCATCGCGAAGCGCTATGTTGGACGGGGTATGCTTTTCCTCGACCTAATTCAAGAGGGAAATCTTGGACTGATTAAGGCGGTAGAAAAATTCGACTATATCAAAGGGTTTAAGTTTAGTACGTATGCCACATGGTGGATTCGTCAAGCCATTACCCGTGCTATTGCAGATCAAGCTCGAACAATCCGGATTCCTGTGCATATGGTGGAAACAATTAATAAGTTGATTCGGGTTTCAAGACAACTCCTGCAGGAGTTAGGACGTGAACCGGCTCCTGAAGAGATAGCGAAGGTAATGGACATTCCAGTTGAGCGAGTGCGGGAAATTATGAAGATCGCTCAAGAACCAGTTTCTCTTGAAACGCCTATTGGGGAAGAGGAAGACTCTCATCTCGGAGATTTTATCCCTGATGACGATGCTCCGGCACCGGCTGAGGCTGCTTCGTTCATTCTTTTAAAAGAACAATTGGAAGAGGTTCTGGAAACCTTAACTCCCCGTGAAGAAAAAGTGCTGAGATTGCGCTTTGGACTTGATGACGGGCGAACTAGGACCTTGGAAGAAGTAGGACAGGAATTCGGAGTTACTCGAGAACGAATTCGGCAAATTGAAGCAAAGGCCTTGCGGAAATTACGTCATCCAAGTCGGAGCAAAAAGTTAAAGGATTACTTGGAATAAGATTAGATTCAAATAAAGGCTTGACTATGGGAACGGTATTGGGTATAATAATCCGTGCAAAGGGTATTCCTCGATAGCTCAATGGTGGAGCAACCGGCTGTTAACCGGTAGGTTGTAGGTTCGAGTCCTACTCGGGGAGCCAATTTTTGTTTTTTCTAGAATGGGCCCATAGCTCAGCGGTAGAGCCCCCCGCTCATAACGGGTTGGTCCTAGGTTCGAATCCTAGTGGGCCCACCATTTCAGAGGTCAGCTGGTCAGAAGCCAGAGGTCAGAGAAATTGGTAGTTTGTTTTAAGTCCGAATAATTATCAACCACGAACTACGAACTACGAATAGCGAAGACCGATACGGGCGATTAGCTCAGCGGTAGAGCGCATCCTTCACACGGATGAGGCCACTGGTTCGAGACCAGTATCGCCCACCAAATAATGTAGACAATGGACTTTGGCAAAACAAGCCAAAGTCCATTTTGCTTATTACTTCTGATGCACTGACTCCAGATTAGGCTTTATGGGCATCGTAGCATCAGAGAGTTTATTTATTGAGAATGAGGTGAACTATGACACTATCAGTTATTCTAGGTCCACGTCTGCAAACAGTTGCATCCTTCGTTCCAGAGGGTGCAAAACTCGGAGATATAGGAACAGATCATGCCTATTTGCCGATAGCTCTCTATGAAGCTCATAAGCTAGATCGGGCTGTTGCAATTGACGTCCATGAAGGGCCCTATCAATCTGCCCTGAGTGCTGTCAAAGGCCGACACTTGGAAGACTTCATAGAGGTGCGCTTAGGAGATGGGTTAAAGCCACTTAAGTCTGGGGAAGTGGATGTTTTAACACTCGCTGGGATGGGCGGAAGAACAATGCTGGAAATCCTGTCTGCGCGGCCGGACGTGGTAAATTCTTTGACCGATCTTATCGTGCAACCGCAAGGCGCAGAGGGCGCGGTACGCTTGGCGTTGCTGGAAAATGGGTGGCGACTTAAGGCAGAGCGTTTGGTAGAAGAAGAGAACCGCCTATACGTTGTCATGGCTTATTCGAAGGAAACAGGATGGGACGAAGCCGAACTGCTGAAGAAGGAAGATAAGTGGAAGCAACGCTTGCAGCCGCTTCTTGAGCAAGGACTTATCTTAGATGCGGAGTTTTCGGGCCTAGTACATAAGCTTGTATGGCATTTTGGACCACTCGTCTTGGAAAACCGTTCAGACCTCTTAAACAGCTATATGATCGAACATAGGAGCATGCTGACAAGACGTTTGGAGCAAATGAAAAAGTCTAAGAGCACAGAAATAGAGGTTAAACTTAAAGAAGTCTGCGCTGAATTGGCTTTAGTGGAGGGAATGCGAACATGGCAGTAACGGTTGGGTTGGTGGCTCAGATCATTGAAAGAATTGCTCCGAAATCATGGGCCGAGGATTGGGACAACGTCGGATTACTTGTCGGAAGTGGATCGGACACAGTCGAACGCATCCTCATCACGCTAGATGGGACGTTAGATGTAGTGGAAGAAGCGAAAGCATGTGGGGCCCAACTCATTGTAGCGCATCATCCCATAATTTTTCGACCCCTTAAAAATCTCAGAAGTGATAATTCAGCGGCTCAAGTTCCACTGCGACTCTTGCAACATCAGATTGGATACTATGCTGCCCACACGAATTTAGATCAATCCATAGTTTCTTCGAGCCAAAGCTTAGGGGAGGTTATGGGCCTAGAAAAGATGGAAATCTTGGAGCGGACAAATGATCAAATGCCCGGTCGCTCTCTAGATGAACCTCGCGGATATGGTGTAAGTGGATACCTCCCCAAACCTGAGAAGTTAGGTATCGTGTGGAAACGCTTCTTGGACCAACTTAGTCAACCCGGTGTTTATGCTCGGCCCTTTGATTTAGCAGGGGTTCGCTTAGCTG
>JAJYAS010000894.1 GCA_021779415.1 Bacillota bacterium | reverse complement strand
AGAGTGGACCACCGAAAGATTCACAGGCTTTATAAATGAAATGGGGAACCAGATCTCTGATGTCTTCAGGACGTTCACGCAGGGGAGGCAATTCTAAAGTGACGACTTTCAAGCGGTAAAATAAATCTAAACGAAATTGCTCTTTTTCAACCAGGGCGGTCAGGTCTTTGTGCGTGGCGGTAATGACTCGGACATTGATATTGATAGCTTTTGTATCTCCAATTCGGGATACTTCCTTTTCTTGAAGTACGCGAAGGAGTGCAACCTGAACATTTAAAGGCATATCTCCAATTTCATCAAGGAAAATAGTCCCTTTGTCCGCTAATTCGAACTTGCCGGGTTTCCCACCTCGGCGTGCTCCAGTGAAGGCGCCTTCGACATAGCCGAATAACTCACTTTCAATCAGTGTAGGAGAAAGTGAAGCACAGTTCAAAGCAACAAATGGTCCTTCGCGTCGTGGACTAAGTTGGTGGATTGTTCGGGCAATAATTTCCTTACCTGTTCCGCTTTCACCGTGAATTAGAACGGAAGAATGGGTCGAGGCAACCTTCGAAGCTCGTTCCAGAGTTCGCTGCGTATGTTGGCTATGACCGATCCATAAGGTATTGGACGATTGTTTATTACTTTGAAGCGTTCCTACGGCACCCAATGATTTGCCAGATTCGTTAACTACACGCTTTAAGTGGGAGGAGATTTCTTTCCCTGAGCGATCTTTTATATGGAGATCTAAAGAATGTCCACTTAACGTCCACCCTTTCGGGGAACTGAAGATGTCTCCAGCGAGTTGCCCGATGATGTCTTCTTGTTTGCGCCCAAGGAGTGCGGCACCGAACGTGTTGATATTAGTAATGATGCCATTGTGATCAATGGCCAGAAACCCTTGGTTTAAAAGTGAGGAAGCCAACTTAGCTCCTTCTTGGTAAAATTTCAACTGGCTCTCCAACTCGAAAAGGCGCAAGTTTTTTTCAATCATACTTGCTCCCATCATGGCAATGGTTAAGATCTTTTCGCGGTCTCGACTGGCTTCCCCACTGATATCTATAACTCCAATAGGGGCCCCCTGGGTGTTTTGAATCGGTGCGGCCCAGCATGCTAAAAATTGATTATCGCGTACAAAGTGTTCCCAACCGAAGACGGAGATGGGGGCATTGTCACGAAGAGCAGTTCCTATGGCATTGGTTCCTCGAATTTCTTCGCGCCAACTGGCGCCTGGACTCAAATTCACTTTTTGGGCTTTACTCATAAAGGGTGCATCACCCATGGCTTCAATGATGTAGCCATCGTTGTCACCCAACAAAACAGTATAATTGCTATTGCCAAGCATGCTGAAAATGTAAGGCAAAACAGTCTCGCCTGCTCGGATTAGGGCGTTTTGTGCATCGCGACGTTCACTGAGACGCGGCTTAGACAGAATGTCCTGATTAGAAATTAGAGTATGGTCTACTTGATACTCTAAACTTCTCTGCCAGGAACGATAGATGGAAGGAGAGACTTCAGATTCTACACTCTCGCCATTTATAAAACGCTTCCAATGGTTGTCCATAGATCGCTTTCCCTTTCCTCTCTAGGCATGAATTTTGTTGTCCTTACAATTGTCAGAATACCATATCCATTTAAATCAAACAACCGTCAAATTAAATAATAATGGCAAAGTGCTCTATTATGGAACACAAGTATAAGACAAAATGGTCAAATATGGAACGTTTGTGGTACTGAATACCTAAACTGCCCGTTATTACTCCCTTTCAAGATCTTTTTAAGTAAGAAAATTTTCTTTGTTTTAATTTGTTTTAATTTGATCCTTTTTGTTTTAATTTGCTATTGCTTTATCTATTTGAAAATTAAAAATAATTTTTTTTCCCCTAAAAGATGGCATGAATCTTGCTTTGTTACTATAGACGAGAACGCTTTATAGTAAAATATGGTTTTAGTCTCTGAAGAAAATAGTTTAGCGGAATCTTATAGAAATAAGGGGGAAGATTCATGGGTGGATATACCGGAAAAGTTTTGCGAATCAATTTAACGGATGGAAAAATAAGTACTGAAGCTTTAAACAAAGAACTTGCCAAGAACTATATTAGTGGACGAGGACTTGCTGGGAAAATGTTTGCCGACGAGGTGCCCGCAGATGTTGATGCACTTTCTCCCGAGAACAAATTGTTTATTGCCTCAGGAGCTCTAACGGGGACTAACGCTCCGACTTCCGGACGCTACATGGTTGTGACAAAATCCCCTCTGAATGGAGTTATTGCTTCTTCGAACTCCGGTGGGCAATGGGGAGCCCATCTTAAGTTCGCCGGTTATGATATGGTGATCCTAGAGGGTAAGGCTGCTCGTCCAGTATATATAAGTATTTCTGATGATTCCGTAGAAATTAAAGATGCGGCTCATGTATGGGGTAAGGATGTTTATGCAACAACGGACATCTTAAAACAGGAATTTGGGGATGACAAAGTTAAAGTCTTATCCATTGGTCCAGCTGGGGAAAAACTTTCCTTGATTTCAGCAGTTATGAATGATCTCTACCGTGCAGCAGGTCGTAGTGGCGTTGGAGCTGTTATG
>JAJYAS010000893.1 GCA_021779415.1 Bacillota bacterium | reverse complement strand
TAATCTCTTCAACTTGCCATTTTCCTTCTGCCACAGCTGTCCCAAAACAGACCGGCCAACGAACCATAAGTGGTTTTGCCACTTCCGTCATCACTACGCGAAACCCGGCTTTAGCTAAAGTCCACCCCACTCCGGAGGCTTGTTCTCCTGCTCCACGGACTAACACAACCGGCCCATTCATGACGAGTTTGTCTTCCATATGTTCGAGTCTCCCTTACCTGTATGATCTATTAACCTTCAGTTGCGTCTTCGCTTAGTGGTTCAATAAAGACCTCCATAAACCATACTGCAGCGCGACTTAAAACTCAAACATCTGCCCGACCTTTCCTTGTTTCTAGTAAGGCCTGGTAGTCTTCGGGCGTATCAACATCTTGGAAGAAACTTTCTTCCACCGCATACTTACTCCAGCGATCTGGGTAGCATTTTAAGACTTCTCTTCCGCCTTGTTCCCCTCGGAGCGCCAAAAGTTCCGGAACATACCGCCTGTGGAAAAACACTGGGGATCCGGTCCGATTCCCAGATATCGGTACAAGGAAGTCCGGCCGAATTCTCAAAACCTGTTGCAGACATGCTGTCAGTCCAGAAACTGTGACCCCAACTTGGTCTCCCGGCAAAAAACCGATTTCTTCTATCTCACTGTTCAAGTCTTGCAAACCTAAACGAATCGTCTCTGCAAGGGGTTTAGGACTTGGCACTTGTAGCCAAGTCCCAGCGCAGGCACTAAATTTAGCGATGGTTTCCTCCGAAGCATAAGCCTCAATCGGGTGTCGCGCGACCACATAAATCTCAGTACAAGCTTCACCTTGAAGTTCAAAGGCCTCGAGTACTGTTTGCAAAACAAAACCGAGCACGGTAGATTTGCCCCAAGGCAGGACAAGCTTATCTTGCCCCATTCGGGTCGCTTGGCCCGCTGCCATCACCACAAATCGAACCATCGTAATTCTCCCTCCTTGGCATCCCCCGTAGATAAACGCAAATGCCTTGGTTTGGATTTCAGATCATTAATGTCCTGTCGGATTTCCTCGCATCTATGGCTTAGGTTTCGCAGTATCAATCCTTCATCTTCTGCGTTTTTCCTAGGACTATTTAAAAGAATAACCCAGGTCATATGTTCGTATTGAGGAGCAAAGACGGGAGAACTCAAAAAATAATTCCAGGCCATCTCAGCATTCCAAACTTGACCAAGCAGATTTTTGCAGCGCTCCCATCGATGAACTTGATCCGTCAGTAAAACGTTTCCCCATAAACTGCGATCCAACACGAGAACGGCACACTCTGTACGCTCTGGAATTTGCGGTTCGTGAGGCCCCCAGCACTTTAACTTGCGCCCCCGAGCTCCATCCCCCTCGATCACCCAATGCAATTCGGGGACGGTTCTTGGGCTTGTACTTGCAATAGCCTTATCGACCACTTGAACGGGAGGGCCGATCCATTTTCCGCTTTCATCCTCCACTCGATTATACCAAAAACAAGCATCCGCCAGACTGGGTGGAGGCGGAAAACTATTTTTCCACCCCTCGATATGTTGCTCTGGAAAAACCTTTGTGGTCGTCGTCGCAATGACCCGTTGCCTGGCAGCTACGATTTCTCGAGTGATCGCTTGTAGGCAAGTGGTCTTCCCTCCGGCTCCAATGAACGTGATGACCTGCTTTCGCCCCGTCATGTCCCATAAGCTCCCACTCGCCCAATTGTTCTGTGATTCCTGTTCTGAACTGACCATGTTTTTCTCCTACCGTGGAGATGCAATTCACGAATCGCACCTCCCTTTGCGCCTATTTTTTATACGGAGTTTCACGTAGTGGCAGGGAACACCGCAACTTTCCGTCATACTTGTAGTAGGCTGAGGAAACCGCTGGTGCCGTTGGAATAGAAGAAATTTCACCAATCCCTTTAGCACCATAGCCAAGAGGAGAAGAATTCTTTTCGATAATAATAGACTCAATTTCAGGAATATCTGTTGAACGAAGGAGGCCTAATGTCCCATATTTTACAGTTGGCACACCCTTCTGAAGAGGGAAATCTTCGCGCAAGGCATAGCCCAGTCCCATGACAATTCCGCCTTCGATCTGACCTTCAACCGCTTTAGGGTTAATGGCCCTTCCCACATCGTGCGCTGCCACAACTTTTTCAACTTTCCCCTGTTCATCCAGTAAGACAACATGAGTTGCATAACTGTAGGCAACATGACTCACTGGATTTAATTTGTCTGAATCCATTGGATCAGTTTTTCCGAAGTATTCAGCAATAAATTCTTGCCCTTCCAAATCCTCCAGTGAGGATTTGTGCAGCGCTTGCTGCAATTTAAGTGATGCCTGGCGCACAGCCTCGCCAGTAAATAGAGTCTGACGTGAAGCAGTTGTGGTACCCGAATCTGGAGTCAAGAAGGTATCCGGCGCTCCCACTTCAATGCGCTCTATGGGTAAACCAGTTGCTTCATTGACGATCTGAGTCGCAATAGTAGCTAAACCCTGTCCGATACAAGCGGCACTTGTAAGCACGACTGCTTTACCATTGAGAATCTTCAATTTAACGCGACCTGTATCTGGAAGTCCCACACCCGTA
>JAJYAS010000892.1 GCA_021779415.1 Bacillota bacterium | reverse complement strand
GGACTTTGAGCCGACACCAAAGGTCGTTGGGGTGTAGTTCTAAGAAAGTAGAAAGTGTGAATTAAGAGGGGCGAGGAATATCTTCGTCTCTTTTAATTTGGAGATTTTACAGAGAGAAATGCTGGAACTCCAACCGGAAAATATGTATAATGAAGGATAATACATCCGTAATGTTCGGAAAGGGTAAGGCAAATGGAACAAACTTTTCTAACAACGTTCGCATACGCCAAGATTAATCTGGCCTTGGCAATTCGCGGAATTCGGGAAGATGGGTATCATGAACTTCAAAGTGTTATGCAATCCATCGACTTGCATGATATTGTAAGGGTCCGTCGTCGTGGAGAGAAAGTTGTATGTCGGTGCGGGGCATTAAGTGGCCCAGGAAATTTGGCACATAAAGCAGCTGAGCTCTTTTTGGAACAATGTGGTCAATCTGAAGGAATAGAAATCGAGATTCAGAAAAGTATTCCCGTACAGGCCGGACTAGCTGGAGGGAGTACGGATGCCGCAGCGACGTTTCGTCTACTAAATCAACTTTACGGGAATCCTTTGAGTAAGGATGTACTCCTCAAGCTTGCGGAACAATGTGGAGCAGATGTTGGGTTTTGTCTTCAAGGGGGCACAATGTGGGCAACTGGTCGAGGAGAACGGCTGGAATTATTGCCTACGGCTTCAGAGATGGACGTTTTGTTAGTTAAACCGTTGGCTGGCGTGAAAACAAGAGAAGCTTACCACCAATTTGACGTGCTTGGGCGGGGTGGGAGTTTATCGAGGACGGAATGGGAAAAGGCCTTAAATCAGGATTCGGTGCAGCAAATTGTGAAGTTGCTTTATAACGACCTAGAGCCTGCTTCAATTCAAATGGTTCCGGAAATTTCGGAACTTAAACAGCTTTTGCTAGAGGAAAAGTGTTATGGGTCCTTAATGTCTGGAAGCGGTTCATGTGTCTTTGGAATTGCACAAGGAAAACAGCACGCTCAAGAAGTCGCCAAAAGGTTGAGAGAAAAAGGTTTTAAAAATGTTTGGGTTACGAAAACGGTAAGCAGAAATTAAAGGATGAAAGGGGAGACATTCGTGGGAAAACGTTTGGTGCCAGTTATACTTGACGGGTATAAACCATTACGGGAGATTGTGTTTGAATCGATGCGTGATGCAATTCTCAGCGGAATTCTTGAGCCAGGAGAACGGTTAATGGAAATCCAATTGGCAGAGGAAATGGGGGTTAGTCGAACCCCGGTGCGTGAGGCGATTCGAAAATTAGAACTTGAGAATTTTGTGGTCATGATTCCACGCAAGGGGGCTTATGTTGCAGGTGTCTCCTTAAAAGATGTTGCCGACGTTTTTGAGATTCGTTCTGCCTTAGAGGGTTTAGCAGCAGGGCTAGCAGCGGAACGGATAACGGAAGATGAACTGGAACAAATGGAGCAGGCGCTTTTTTTTAGAGCCAGCGAGGGTGAAATGGATTTGGAACAGATTGTGAAGTCGGATACGGATTTTCATGCTTTAGTTTATAGGGCCAGCCGCAATGACCGGTTGGTACAAATTTTAGAAAATTTACGAGAACAGATTCAACGGTTTCGTTCAACCTCACTGGCTGTTCCAGGGCGCAACAAACTGGCTATTGAGGAGCATAGGATGATCGTCGAAGCTTTAAGAAATCATGACACTGAAGAAGCACAATCTTTGGCTATGGCCCATATTGTGACTGCTGAGAATGTAATGTTCGATACTCTTAGAAAGAATGATTCGGACAAGGTGGATCAATAATCGTGGGGAAGATGAAAAGGGCGGAACGGATGGTGGCCATCACCCAAGTGTTGATGCTGAAACCAAACGTTATAACTCCGCTAACTCTATTTGCAGAACGGTTTGGTACAGCTAAGTCCACGATTAGCGAAGATTTGATGGCAGTCAAGGAAAGCCTTTTGCTTTCAGGCCAGGGTTATCTTGAAACAATTTCAGGGGTGGCAGGAGGAGTACGCTACATTCCTGAGATTTCCAAGGAAGAAGCAACAGAATTCTTGGGCAAGCTTGCTGCACGTTTGAGCGACAAAGATAGAATTCTGGCGGGCGGTTTTCTGTATATGACTGATTTGTTGTTCGATCCAGCAATTCTACGTCAAGTGGGTCTTATTTTTGCAGGTGCTTTCAGACCTCAAAAACCTGATGTAGTGGTCACGATCGAAACGAAAGGAATCCCGCTTGCCCTTCTGACAGCAGAGGCCTTGGGGTTGCCTATGGTGGTCATTCGAAGTGGAAATAAAGTGACTGAAGGTTCTTCCATGAGCATCAATTATGTTTCTGGCTCGTCTCGTCGAATTCAAACTATGTCCCTTTCTCGTAGAGCGTTAGAACCCCAACAGCGTGTCCTCATGATCGACGATTTTATGAAGGCAGGAGGGACCGCTCTGGGAATGAAGAATTTGATGGCTGAATTTGAAGCGGATGTTGTGGGAATCGGAGTCTTGGTGGAAGCCCAGGTGACCGCAGAACCTAAGCTTGTCGACGGATATTTATCCCTTTTACAGCTTAAAGAATTGGACCTGAACACGGGTAAGACGT
>JAJYAS010000891.1 GCA_021779415.1 Bacillota bacterium | reverse complement strand
AGTACGGCCAAAACTTTAAATGTTTTTCTCATCATTTTACCTCTTAAAAATACCCTTATTCAAAAGTAGTGACCATTATAGGGCTCTCTTAACTGCTCTCGATATTTCCTAAATTCTACGGCTAACCAAGCAGCTAGCCGTAGACCATAAAATTCATCACTTTCAATGAATGACAACGAGAAGGTCTCCCACGGAAACATTTTGACCGACACTGACTCTGATATCTAATACCTGCCCGGCCTTACCAGCAGGAATTCGATTTTCCATTTTCATGGCTTCTAAAGTCACAACCGTTCGATCCTCTTTAACCATATCTCCAATCTTTACGTGGGTCTGAGTAATTACCCCAGGCATGGGTGACAAAACCTGCCCATTTCCATGGCGCGTTATTTGATGTTTAGCAGGACTTTGCCAAGTCGGAGTCTTCTTCGCTTCCTTTTGTGTTAACTCTTCAACTTCAACTTTAAATTCTTGAGAGTTAACCCGTATCAGAAATTTTTTCACTCTAATCCACCTCCACATAAACTATCCATATGCCATGATGAACGCATCTTACCCGTAGGTTGAATGTCAATAATTCGGTAGTACTCAATTTCTGAGTTTTCATAAGTTTCAATTGCTGCGCTAAGAACCGTGGCTAATAGGGTATCTCTTGCTTGATCGTCTTGCTCAGGGTAGGTCAGGGATTCTTGGCTGTTCTCAACCTCCGAATCAAGTTTCTGCTGAATAAAGTCTGTTGTGAATTCCCCTCTTTGAAAGTCTTGGTCTGCTAAGATTCGTAGGTGAAAAGGAATCGTAGTCTTTACTCCGCGAATACTAAATTCAGTCAGGGCACGCTGCATTCGGGCTAAGACGTCTTCTCGTGTTTGACCATAAACGAGGAGTTTGCTGATGAGGGAATCATAATAAGGGGAAACGGTATATCCAGAGTAGGCGGCGCTATCGACTCGGACTCCGAACCCTCCTGGCGGACGGTAATAGTCAATTTTGCCAGGTGACGGCATGAAGGTAACTGGATCTTCGGCATTAATACGGCATTCCATGGCCCAACCTATCAGCCGAATATCAGATTGGTCATACCCTAACGGCTCTCCAGCTGCAATTCGAATCTGTTCCTTAATAAGATCAAGACCACAAATTAATTCTGTGATCGTGTGTTCGACCTGAATACGAGTGTTCATCTCCATAAAGTAAAAGTTTAAGTCTTTGTCTAACAGGAATTCCAGGGTACCAGCACCACGATAATTAACGGCTTTTGCCGCTTCACGGGATACTTCGCTCATGCTAGCCCTGAGCTCGGGTGTCAGAGCAGGAGATGGTGACTCTTCAATCAGCTTTTGGTGCCGCCGTTGGATAGAACAGTCCCGTTCGCCTAAACTGACGACTTGTCCGTAGTTGTCCGCTAAAATTTGTATTTCCACATGTCGGCATCCCTCGAGGTATTTTTCTAAATAAACATCTGGGTTACCGAAACAGGCGTTTGCCTCGGAGCTAGCGCTCTCAAAGCTTAGAAAAAGTTGATCCTCATCAAGGGCGAGTCGCATGCCACGGCCTCCCCCTCCGGCAACGGCCTTAATCAGGACTGGGTAACCTAGGGCTCTTGCCTTTGGTAGTGTTTCTTCTGCACTCCTGACAATCCCTGTGCCTCCTGGAACAACAGGGAAACCATATGAAACCATCGTTTCTCGGGCTTTTGCTTTATCTCCCATTAAGGCCATGGTATGCGCTTCAGGACCAATAAAGACAAGTCCAGCTCCCTGAATATTATCCGCAAAAAGCGGATTCTCTGCCAAAAAACCGTAACCTGGGTGAATCGCTTGGGCCCCCACGTCTAAGGCTGTTTGGATAATCCATTCCATATCCAAGTATCCATTGCTAGAAACACACTTAATCGCTTCGTCTGCAAGCTGAACATGGAGAGAGTCTGAATCAGCTTCAGTGTAAATGGCAATGGTCTTGATCTGCATCTCTTGGCAGGTTCTAATTATCCTGACAGCAATTTCTCCTCTGTTAGCAATTAGGATTTTCTGAAACATCTTTCCACCCCCCAAAAAGGAATATTGACGCGGATGCGTTTCTCGCTTAAGGTATCCGTCCAGACCTTTTGCTCATGACATCGTTCCTACATGGCTACAACTAAGCCCTAAGCTTTTGTTTACCCTTATGGACCCGTCTAAATTTGTGTTGGCGATCCCCAGATGATCGATTTTTAATTGAATGTTCATTTTACTTGAATTCCCCTTTCTCTGACTTTTCTGAATTATTACTACAATTACTCATTAGCAATTTTTATGCCAATTTAGAGTTCGACAAAAAAAGGAGGAATAGCATCATTCCGCCTCTTTTTGTAGGGATCTCTTTTCGTCATGTTGAAACACAATGTTGTATTTGCGTTACAATGTGTTCCATGTGTTTCATGTGTTTCACTTACGACTTCTGCACGAGGCAGGTCATGGTTATGAGCAAAATTGACCTTCCCTAATCTCTTTCTATTTTTCCTATTATTTCTTTTAAAACCATTTCTTTGGCATATTCCAAAGAATTCGCCTCAATGACAACCCAC
>JAJYAS010000890.1 GCA_021779415.1 Bacillota bacterium | reverse complement strand
TGCCTGCAGCACCTTTATACGGTGCCTCTGCACTCTTAGCATCCTTGAACCGGCTGGGCTTTCCTGTTGCACCTTTATACGGTGCCTCTGCACTCTTAGCATCCTTGAACCGACCGGGCTTTCCTGCAATGCCCTTATAAGCTTTACCCGACGTTCCTTTGTTGGGAGCCTCTTTGCTTTGTACTTCTTTACCTGCTACATCCTTTTTCTTCATACCTGATCGTCTTACAGGTCCTTTAGCTTTCCTCTGAATTGGACTGCCTGGACTATCTGGTTCATTCTGCTCCTTTTGCACATACCTTCCGGGCCGAATAAGGCATTTGGGTCCATACCCGATCAGATCTTCACGATGAGCGAGGCGTAAAGCTTCTTCTACCAACTTATGGTTTTTCGGATTTCTGTACTGAATTAGAGCCCTCTGCATTGCTTTCTCATGCAAGCTCCGTGGAACATAGACGGGCTCCATCGTTTGGGGATTTAAGCCGGTGTAGTACATGCAAGTCGAGAGGGTTCCTGGAGTTGGAATAAAATCCTGAACTTGTTCTGGATTAACACCCATATCACGAACATATTCAGCCAATTCGATCGCTTCTTTAAGAGTACTTCCTGGATGAGAAGACATCAGATATGGGACAAGGTACTGTTCTTTTCCCAGTTTTTCATTCGTTTTCTTAAACTCCTGAACAAATTCCTCATAGACTGCTTTCCCTGGTTTACCCATCAGACGAAGAACTGAATCACTGACATGTTCCGGAGCCACTTTCAATTGACCGCTGACATGATGCTCACAAAGCTCACGAATAAACTTTGTATTTCGATCGGCTAACACTGCATCATAGCGGATGCCAGAACGCACGAACACCTTTTTTACTCTTGGCAAACTTCGAAGCCGATGTAAGAGGTCTAGGTATTCCGTATGATCATTTTCAAGTTTAGCGCATGGTTCAGGAAACAGGCACTGTTTGTCGGAACAAGCTCCCTTGGTCAATTGTTTTTGACACGCTGGACGCCGAAAGTTCGCAGTCGGACCCCCTACATCGTGAATATATCCTTTAAAGCGGGAATTCCAAGTCATTTGCTCTGCTTCTCGAAGTATCGATTCTGAGCTCCGGCTTTGGATAATCCGACCTTGATGAAAGGTCAACGCACAAAAAGAGCAAGCTCCGAAGCATCCTCTAACACTGGTAAGGCTAAATTCTACTTCTTCAATAGCCGGAACTCCCCCCAGTTCTTCATAGGACGGATGATACGTCCCCATAAAAGGCAGAGCGTAAATGGCATCCATCTCAGCTTGAGATAAAGGAAGTGAGGGTTGGTTTTGTACCACACTTTTGCGTCCATGGGATTGAAGCATAGCTTTTCCCTGGAACGGGTCCTGTTGTTTATATTGCACCCAAAAAGCCTCAGCATAGTTCTTCTTATCCGAAGTAACATCCTCGAAACTTGGCAGAACAAGGGTATTTTGAGGTACTACATCTCCTGTCAAAGGGACCATAGTTCCCCTGACATCAGTTATCTGATCAATTGGCACTCCATCCTTTAATCGTTTGGCGATCTCTACGATGGGCGTCTCCCCCATTCCGAAGACTAACAAATCGGCTTGGCTATCCAAGAGGATAGAGCGCCGCACTTCATTACTCCAATAGTCGTAGTGGGCAAATCGCCTTAACGAAGCCTCGATCCCTCCAATGATCACAGGTACACCGGGAAGCGCTTCTCGAACCCGATTAGAATAAGTAATCGTGGCTCGATCGGGGCGAAGACCCGACTTTCCTCCAGGGGCATATGAATCTTTATGCCGTTTCTTTTTAGCCGCTGTATAATGATTAACCATGGAGTCAAGATTCCCTCCAGAGATCAAACACGCCAAACGGGGTTTTCCCATGACCCGAAAATCTTTAAGTTCTTTCCAATCAGGTTGAGCCAAGATTCCCACACGGAAACCATGCTTTTCCAAGATACGAGCAATGATTGCAATCCCAAAGCTCGGATGGTCCACATAGGCGTCGCCAGTAATGAGGAGAAAATCTAATTCGTCCCAGCCAACGGCCTCCATATCTGCTCGATTCATAGGTAAAAAACTTCGTGTACGCATAGTCTCACCTTTCTAGTTTAACAACGCTTATCTAACAACTTACCATTTGATAAACATTACTCATATTATTTTTTTATAAATAGTCACCTGCACTAGGCTTAAGCTCCTTGTGCTCGGTTCATATATTATCAGTATGCCCAGCTAATTCTACTTTGTAATCAAGGATATACGTTTAACCTATCCAAAAAGCAAAAGCAGCAAATATCATATTTCCATATAAAATGCTTGGCATACTTGCCAAGCATTTTAAGGATATGTAGGCTTTTCCATCGTGCAATCAAGAGACGAAACTTCCTTATCGGAAGTTTATAAACTGCAGTTCAATTCCAAAGTCTTCTTTACGTAAAAGGGCAATTGCAGCTTGAAGATCATCTTTATTTTTGCCAGAGATTCGAATCTCTTCACCCTGAATCGAACTTACCACTTTTAATTTACTATCTTTCAAAACCTTATTAATTAATTTTGATTT
>JAJYAS010000889.1 GCA_021779415.1 Bacillota bacterium | reverse complement strand
CTGGATGTATATTTCTTCCCTGTACTTTTACTGTTGCTCCTGCAGCATTAAAATTTTCATACTCCAATTCTCCAATTGGCCCGCCATCAACTGTATATGCAAATTCCGCTCCGAATCTTTCAATACTAAAGTGATCTGTCCCTCTACCCACTTCTTCATTCGGCGTAAACGCAAGGCAGATCTTGCCGTGCGGGATCTCCTGGTGGTTTTTTAGATAGTCCATCGCTGTTATTATCTCAGCAATTCCCGCTTTATCGTCCGCCCCCAGCAATGTCTTTCCATCTGTTGTGATCAGAGTTTTTCCCCTATAGGTCTCAAGCTCTGGAAAATCTTTCGGAGACAATAGAATATTCTTTTCTTTATCAAGTAGAATATCACCCCCGTCATAGTCTTCAATGATTTGAGGATTCACTCCATTACCACTAATATCAGGACTCGTATCCAAATGCGCGATAAAACCAAGGGCAGGTATCAACTTATCTGTATTTGCGGATATATATGCCATCACGTACCCATTATCATCCAGAAGAACATCTTCCAAACCCATAGTTCTTAATTCCTGAACGAGGACTTGGGCTAAGTCTTTCTGTCCTTGGGTCGTTGGAACGGAATCATCTTCATTAGATTGTGTATCAAATTTAACATATCTTAAAAATCGCTCAGCAACGTTTTCCATCTAAAAATCCTCCTCTATTTCTGCAAACAACGTTGAGCCTCAAGCACTAGAACTTGAGGCTCTTTTGTCCTTTGAGCCTTAGACCCCATTCTCTGAGGCATCTTTGGCCTTTTTTTGCTCCTGTTTAAATTCTGCGCTTCTGGAATCATACTTAGCGCTGGTAAGACCTTTTGCCTTTTTGTGAATCTCTCCTGACTTTTTCATACCTACCTCCACGTATCTCTAATTTTAAGAATTCCTAAGTTTAGTATGGTTCAGTAGCCTATATATCATGTAGGCAAAAACTTCAGTCACCTTTTCTATTAAAATTATATATCATGAATGAAAAGAAAATATCTTAAATGTCGCCGGAAAGAGGTGATTGTATGAATTATAAATTAGCGCGGTCCAATTATAGACATCTGGTTGTTGGGGCTGACACCAAGATTCCTCTCTTCAACGGTCAATTTGTCACTGCTATCAACTTCGACAACGCGGCCTCGACCCCTCCCTTTGTTTCAGTTATGGAGGAAATAAATAAATTTTCAACCATGTATTCTTCCATTCATCGTGGCACGGGCTATAAATCTAAGGTTTCTTCCCAGCTCTTTGAAGAAGCAAGGTCAATCATCCTAAACTTCGTCAATGCCGATCCTCTCCGCGATACTGTAATTTTCGTGAAAAATACTACTGAGGCGATTAACAAATTATCCTACCGCCTTTGGGAAGGAAATAAGAAAAGTGTTATCCTATCTACTTGGATGGAACACCATTCGAACGATCTTCCCTGGAGAAAAAAGTTTCAAGTAGACTATGTTCAGACAGACCCTTACGGGAAATTAAGCCTTGAAGATCTAGAGCATAAATTAATAAAACATAAGGGCAATGTGAAACTCGTAACGCTAACCGGAGCCTCTAATGTTACAGGATATGTAAACCCGATACATAAAATTGCCGAACTGGCTCACCGTTATCAGGCGAAAATACTTGTAGATGGTGCACAACTAGTCCCCCACAATGCTGTCAATATGAAACCAAAGAATCCACTCCACCATATTGATTATCTTGCCTTTTCAGCTCACAAAATGTACGCACCTTTTGGGATTGGGGTACTCGTCGCTCCCCAAGAAACGTTCAATAAAGGTATCTCTGAATTCGTGGGCGGAGGTACCGCAGAAATCGTGACCCATGATTGGGTGGTGTGGGATAACCCGCCACACAAGGAAGAAGCTGGTAGTCCAAACGTCATGGGAGTTGTTGCGCTTGTAGCAGCAATCAAAACCTTAACAGCCGTAGGTATGAAAACTATTGATCACTATGAAAATGAGCTCATAAACTATGCCAACTTGAAACTTAGGTCAATTCCCGGCATCACACTTTACTCTCATACCGCCCCAGGCGAGCCCCGGATTGGGGTTATTCCGTTTAATATTAAAGGGATTGCGCATGAACAAGTTGCTACAATTTTATCTAATGAAGCGGGCATTGCAGTACGAACTGGCTGTTTTTGCACTCAACCCTATATCCAAAAGCTTTTATCTATTTCCCCGCAACAAATGGAATTTTACAGAAGAAGCGGGGATGTTCCCCGCCCAGGTATTGTTCGACTGAGCTTCGGATTATACAACGATTTTGGTGAAATTAATACATTATGCCAAATACTTGAAAGGATTAGTAAGCGCCCAACAACTTATATTTATTAAATACTTATTCCCAAAGCTTCCTTGGCAAGCCGGTCCACGTAATCGTTAAATTGATCTCCACTGTGGCCTGCTACCTTCCTAAATTCGTACAGTCCCTGATGCTGACGCATAAATGTAACATAAGCCTGTGTAAACTTATTTTTTGCTTGCCAATCCCCGCTCACCCATAGGGAAATGCCGGAATAGTCATGATAAATTCGGATGCGC
>JAJYAS010000888.1 GCA_021779415.1 Bacillota bacterium | reverse complement strand
CAGTGAAAGATATTCATTAATACATTAATTCCTATTGAACCGCCGTATACCGAACGGTACGTACGGTGGTGTGAGAGGACGCTGTATAAAATAATTATTCAGCTCCTACTCGATTTGAACAGATTTATATTTTTATGTGCTTGGAAAGAACTTTTTAAATAAGCCGAAGGTGAATTTGATGACGTGTCGAATCTATATTAATATGATATGGTACATCGCAGATCCTGTCTTTGAAAAGTGACTGAACCGACAGTGGGATCTTTCGGGCTTAGGGGCAAAGCCTGTGAATAACTAGAACGAGCGGGAGGGATAATCCCATGGTATATGAGGTGTGTGCCCTTGTAGCTATTATTATTTTGGGTGTGCTTGGCCTGGAGTTAGCGTTATGGATCCGTTCGGCCCGGAAACTCACAGATGAGGTGAAGCAAACGGTTCAGGAGTTAAACACTCATTTGCCGGATATGCTGGAGGATGTGCAGGCTGTGACCCACCTTGTGAGACAGACCAGCGAGCAGGTGGGAGGCACCATGAGCCAAGTAGCTGTCAGTCTGGAGGAGATGAGAAAGAATCCCTTGCGCTTGGTAACCGTGTTCATGGAGGCAGTGAAAAAAGTAAGGCATTTATGGAGAGAGGTTCGAAAGTGAACTGAAAATTTTCGATAGATCAATCTGCTTTCTGTACTGCTCAAATGCGTGAAATGATAAAACAAAGACCAAACACTTTAACGAGTGTTTGGTCTTTCGCTTAGTACAATAAGAAAGTATAAACTTACACTATATACTTTCCAAGCAAGTTTTCCTTATTTTATGAAGTGTAGGTTAGTTGGGAGACAATAATTGAGGAGTTTCTGAAGAGGGAATTTCAGCAGTTTGGTGGAAGAAAGCCTTATAGAAGGCATGGTTCTGAAGTTGGGGGGATTCTTCCCTGATGCCCTGGAGTAAGCGGTAACGCCTATTAAGTAAGCTATACTGAGTCTCTAAAACGAGGATCTCAAGAACGGTAATTTCTACGTACTCTGGGGCTGCGTCATCAAGACGGCTCCAAGCGTATTCCATTTTTTCCTTGGCTTCTTCAATTTCTGCGATTAAGCGATCCGCTTCGCTGAGCAGCGGTTTTTCGGGGGGAGAGAGTGTTGATAAAAAGTTTCTTAATAAATCTTTCATAGAAAAGCTCACCTCACTTACCGCACAATTATCTTTGCTCATTTTATAGAAATATATGTACACATGAGTGTGGATATGAGTGCTTTAAAGTGAAGTTGTTATAAAACCCGCCTCAATTGGGAAAGACTAGAAATAGTCTAAACTTAAGAGGTGATTTTTTTGCTACACCGACGATGTCGGAAATCCTTAGCGATATTCCTGAGTGGGATGATGTGCTTGTTTTTGTGGCAAGCCAGCATTTATCCTGTTCTGGGAGAAGGAAACGACAATGAGGCGAACAGCAACAATTCAGGGACCATCAAGATTGTAGTTAAACGCGGCGAAAGCCTTTGGAGTCTGGCTCAAACGTACCATACGACAGTTGAACAACTTGTAGCGCTTAACCAGGTAAAAACTCCTAATCAAATTAGGGAAGGGGAATCCTTACGGGTTCCGGACGGGGATGATTCAGGGAAGGCTATAAAGACTGTGACAGCAGCGGCGGTTGACAACACGCTCGATACGGCTAACACACTGGATGTGCTCGAGGTGCCGTGGTGGGTTAGTATTTTGCGAAGTATGCCGACGTTCGCTAGCATTAATAACCAACGCTTAAGTGCCTCTCGTTCGAGCAATGTCTTATCGGATGTCCAATTGGCACAGCCAAAGATTCCTACGTACGAAATAATCGTGAATGAAGATACAGAGTTGATGGATAAATCTCAAACAGCGGCAGCAGTCCCAGTCCCGGTGGAAACGGAAGGTGAGATTCTTTCTCGTAGTTTGGGGCGCTTGGTATCTAAAGAGGAAGTCGAACTTTTATCCCGGGTTATCTATGGTGAAGCTCGGGGAGAAGACTTTGAAGGGCAAGTCGCGGTGGGGGCAGTTGTGCTAAATCGCCTGAAAGACCCTCGATTTCCAAAAACAATGCGGGGTATCATTTACCAAACGGGTGCTTTCACAGCGGTAAAAGACAAGCAAATTCATCTCGAACCGGATGATCAGGCTTACAAGGCGGCAGAAGCTGCACTTTCCGGCCTAGATCCGACGAACGGGGCAATCTATTACTATAATCCACGTATCGCCACAGACCGCTGGATTAAGAGTCGGCCGGTCATTAAGCGTATTGGGAATCATACGTTTAGTATATGACTTGCGTGACACAGCGCTCGGTGTTACGACGCAGAGCAAACTAACCGTGGAAGCTCCCGGCTTTGGGGTGCGGGGTTCCCGGCAAATCGGACATCCATGTCCGGTTGCCGGCAGTGCACCTCCCTGTGCACTGCCCCGTCTCCGGGGTCGGGTCGCTTCCACGGAAGTTTGCTATTCTGCTTACGTAAATACGTCGCGCTGTGTCACCCTGCGTCCCGGGCCTAGCACGGGGGGGACGGAGAGACGGGGGGACGGGAGAGGGACCGTTTGTG
>JAJYAS010000887.1 GCA_021779415.1 Bacillota bacterium | reverse complement strand
CGATGAGTGTTTTCTGGACTTTTCTGGCATGGAGTTACTTTCAGACGACCCCATTAAAACTGCCCACAAGATAAAAGACCGAGTAAAAAACGAGCTCGGCTTCACTGTGAATATTGGAATCTCAACGAATAAACTATTAGCAAAAATGGCTGGTGAACTTAACAAGCCAGATATGGTACACACTATCTTTCCTGAAGAAATACCGGCGAAGATGTGGCCCCTACCTATTGAGGAACTCTTTATGGTCGGACGGGCAACCTCCAGAAAACTAAGATCTAGGGGGATTAAAACAATTGGAGACCTCGCAAAATTTGATTTAAAGATACTTAAGCTATTTCTAAAATCACACGGGGTATTAGTCTGGAATTACGCCAACGGCATTGATTATTCACCCGTTCGAACGGGTGGTACTATTGAGGTAAAAGGTATGGGGAATTCTACAACCATTCCCTTTGATGTGGAGGACAGAACTAAAGCTCACCTCGTTTTGCTTTCTCTCGTCGAATCTGTAAGTTCTCGGTTGCGACAGGCTAATGTATTAGCCTGTCTGATATCGGTATCTTTCCGAACAAATGAATTTTTCGGATGCTCCCACCAACGGAAACTCTTTAACCCCACTGATTGTACTGATGAACTATGGGAGATAGCTTGTGAGCTTTTCGACGAGCAATGGGAGGGACAACCCCTTAGACATATGGGGATGCGCGTATCGGAACTCTGCCAAAACGATTTCTTCCAGACTTCCCTTTTTGGTAAGAATTACGATAAACGACGTAAGGTCGATAGTGCAGTTGATCTAATTAGGTCAAGGTACGGATCTTCGTCTATTTTTCGATCGGCATTCCTTAATAGTGGGCTCCACTCTATGACTGGCGGTGTCGTCGAAAATGAAGATTATCCGCTGATGACGAGTCTTCTTTGATTTACATTGCTAGTCTAGGAAAAAAATTCTATACTAAACTATAGTAGTTTACGAAGGAGAAGTGGAAATGAGTCTAAAATTCATTAAACGAATCCCAACTGCCGATGAAATTATAGAGCAAATTCCTTTACCAAAGCACATTAAAGATATTAAAGAAAAAAGAGATCGTGATATAAGGGATATCTTTGAAGATAAGGATGACCGATTTATCCTTATAATAGGTCCATGTTCAGCGGATAATGAAGACTCCGTCTGCGAGTATATTGAAAAACTTGCTGGGGTTCAGGAAAAGGTGACTGATTCAATTCTAATTATTCCAAGAATCTATACCAATAAGCCACGAACGACGGGTGAAGGGTATAAAGGCATGGCCCACCAACCAGACCCAAGCAAAAAACCAGATTTATTTGAAGGAATAAGGGCCATCAGAAAAATGCATTTAAGATCATTATGTGAATTTCACATGCCTGCCGCCGATGAAATGCTCTACCCAGAAAACTATACCTATCTCTCCGATGTTTTAGGATATATTGCGATTGGGGCACGTTCCGTCGAAAATCAGCAACACAGATTAACCGTGAGTGGTGTTGACATACCAGTAGGTATGAAAAACCCTACAAGTGGTGACCTGTCAGTTATGTTGAACTCGATCATAGCTGCACAGCAGGGGCATACGTTTACCTATAATGGCTGGGAAATTGAAACAACAGGCAATCCTCTTACCCATGCTATTTTAAGAGGTGCGGTGGATCCTTATGGTAGAAATATCCCAAATTATCATTATGAAGATTTGATACACATTGCTAAAAAGTATGAAGAACTACAATTGTCAAATCCGTCTATAATAGTAGATACAAACCATGCAAATTCTATGAAGCGCTATGCTGAACAGCCAAGAATCGCAAGAGAAGTATTAATGAGCAGGAAATATGACAGTTTACTTAAGAAAATGATCAAGGGTCTCATGATTGAAAGTTATCTATTAGAAGGAAAGCAAGGCATAGAGGAGAATATTTATGGAAAATCAATTACGGATGCCTGTCTTGGATGGGAGAGTACAGAAAAACTAATTTATTATATCGCGGAAAATATTTAAAGAAACATACTGCCATCACCTTGCCCAAAGCTCTGGGCTAGGGTGATGGTTTTATTATTTTCTGATATCGAACTATATGGCAGGAATATTCAGGAAACCTGTTGAATTATAGGTTAGATTACGCGGCGGAACATACTTCTCAGCCGTTATTTTGGAGAGGTTATGAAAAAGAATTTTTTAAGAATTACTGGTATTATGCTTCTATTTATGGCCCTAGTTGGCTTTTGGGGATACAACAAATATTTTAAGCCAGACCCAGAAATCCAACAACAACTTATACACCAATTTGGGGAAGAATTTTTCAATTCATTTGCTGATAAAATAGTAGTTAATAATTCAGGAACGAGTAATAACGTAAAATCAGTGGATGATTTGGCAAAGAAGAACGATATTCCAAAGATTGTATCTATGATGGAAAAATCAAAAGTGCAGGAAGAAGACAAAAGCGTACCATCTTCAACTCCAGCGAACGAACCTATAGTTGCTAGGCCGGTTACGCAAGACGAAATTACTAATAAGTATAAGTCTCAGTTTAATTATTTACAGAAT
>JAJYAS010000886.1 GCA_021779415.1 Bacillota bacterium | reverse complement strand
GTTCCGGAAACAGAGCGCCAATACTTTGTATAATCCATCCCAGTCACCGGCTTACCAAGAGTATGCCAAGACTCAAAGGCATCGAGTCGGAAAGGATGCACCTTGACAACACATTGTGGATAGGCTCTCTCCAAATTAGCTTTGGTTACCTTAGGAAAAAAGTCCTTCATTCCCTCAGGAGCCATCAGTACAATTAGTTGGGCCTCCTGCAGAGCCTGTGCGTTGTACCCCTTAGGAATAAATCCCGCCTTTCTTGGGGAGCCCAACGGTGTGAGTACGGTCTGGACCTCTCTCCATTTCCCATGATAGTCTGGGAAATGATCTTGAAAGTAATCAGCTCCGTTTCGTACTTTACTCTCTCCCAATAAAGCATATGGGTGTTTATCCTGCCTAACTAACTGCGCTACATTTCCAAAATCGATCACCCCTGAACTATAGGTCAAGCTCCCTACCCCTTCGGAAATCATTAATACCCGCTTACCTCTTTCGGCAGCTCGAATTCCCGCTAGCAGACCCGCCAGGCCTCCCCCAACAATTATCCCATCCCACATAGGAATTCCTCCTTAATTAGCCCGGATTTTCATTTAGTTGAAGTATACTGGCATAGATGGCTCGCGTTAACTCAGTTTCGCGTAATTGTTGCCCCCAAAGAACCGGTCGAATTCCCTTCCAGCGTTGGTTAATAAAACGTTTCAACTCATCTGGTAAGGGATCAAACTTTTTATTTTCCAAACCCAACAAGGGCAATACTCGATAGGTGCAGAAAGCCCCTTGGCAGGTCCCCATTCCTAGCCGCGTCTTGCGCCGTATATCTGCCAAGTGATGAGAATCCTCATCCGAAGCTACTTTTTCGACTTCAGCAACACTGACCATTTCACACTCACAAAGCATTTGCCCTTTACGTGGATCGTCCATAATTTTGGTTAAAACTTCCTCTGCATCGTCTCCAAGCCGTTCGAGCATTTTCTCCGCTGCCACACAGGGCAAAAGTCGGAGTGCTTGTTTTCTTAGATCTTGTGGGATCTCAGACATTAAATTTTCCTTTGCCGTGCTGCAAGGGGCCGTATTACCCAACTTTTCTGCTACCCAATCGCTAACTTTCTCAGCCATTAAACGATAGGTTGTAAACTTTCCTCCGACAATACTGATTAATCCTTCAACCCCATCGTGGACCTCATGATCAATCAAGACAAAGGTCCGGCTTACTTCCCGGCCTTCTTCCACTGAACCCGGAACCTCGCTGTCCTCACGATGAAGTGGCCTTACTCCAGCAAAAGCCCGGATCACCCTGTGTCCGATTAGATTAGGGAGTAGCTTCTCGCCCATCGCCAACAATCTCTTGACTTCTGGTTCCTTAGGTTGGTTTTCCTGCGGAGAATCCACGATTTCGGAGGTGGTACCCAAAATCGTAATTGTTTCATGCGGGACAAAAATATCCCCGTCACTGGGTGGATGCAAACGATTAATCACGCGTTGAAAGAGGCGCTGATTAAAGGCCAGCAGGGTGCCCTTATCACAGATAACATCTAATGGGACCCCAATCGTACCAACGATCTGAGAAGCCCATGCTCCGCCAGCGTTGACCACCACTTCACAGTGAACCATGATTTCTTCCCCATTGACAAGATTCTTGGCCGCCACACCCACAATTCGCTTATTGTCTATAATTAGCCGTTCCACTTGATGATAGGTTTTATAGTCTCCCCCATAACGCCTGGCAGATTTGGCATTGGCCCAAACGAGCTTGAATCCGTCCACGGTGGCATCAGGCACTTCGAAGACGCGCAAAACGTTCTTACTCATTAAGGGCTCTTTTAAATAGGCCTCAGCAAGGGATATTTCCCGTATGGGAATATGGGCATAAGCACATCCCCTTATCCATTGTTCAACATAACTCGGATCATCTTCTGACGACTGCACAAACCACCCTCCCGTATCCGAGATGCAGTGAGCAGCTATCTGTTTAAGAATCACGTTCTCATCAATACATTCAGCAGCAGACACGGGATCCTTGACTGCATAACGTGCTCCACTGTGTAATAAGCCATGAAAGCGCGAGCTTGTTCCATGCGCCAAGTCCCCTTGCTCCAACAATAACGCCGAAATCCCCCGCATACTCAAATCTCGCAAAATACCAACGCCAGTTGCCCCGCCTCCGACAATCACAACCTGGTAATCTGTCATATTGGCTCCTCCTTATTATCCCACCCGAACGTTACTTTCTGGATAACATAAAAAATCCACTGGTGGGACCGTATATAACGCTTCCTCCAGTGGCTTCTCTTCTTCTCTCAGCCATTTTATCAAATTATAATCAAAGCAACCGACTAATTTACCTTTATTATAAACTTGAGTTCTCTTTACGTCAAACATAGCTTCCACAGATTTCTGCGACTCGCTGTTACAGCAGTCAATCCGTTACTTAGCGCTTTATGCACATCCTCTTCCGTTCGGAGTAATCCCCCCCCTAAGATACTTAAATCCGTCACTTTATGGAACTCGTCGATGGCGAATTTTGGCACGGTTGCCGGCAAAATTTCAATGGCATCGGGGGTTACCTTTTTGATG
>JAJYAS010000885.1 GCA_021779415.1 Bacillota bacterium | reverse complement strand
TAATGTGTACCCCATGTCAAGGACAATATGGGTTTTTGAAATTCCAATCAAAAGTTATTTATGCTATACTAACGGTGCTTTACCGCAAGGGAGGATAGGGAAACGCTGAGGAGCGACCCGAGCGCCCGTGCGGGTTTACAAGGGAGGCGATGCGTATCAGCACCGCTTCTTTTTATTGCAAACATGAACTGCCTCCCTGGAAATCAAAGCGAAAAACCTCGGGGTGTGGGGCAGAGCCCCACCTTCATTCTTCACCTTTTGCTTTTGGTATTGTTAAAGGGTATTCTCCTGTAACGAGATACTTGTAATACTCCCTTGGAGCTAATCTTGCCAAATCCCATTGGTATCGCTCGATGTTGTAATAATCAGTCCAGTCGCTGATCACTTGATGAATTCCTTCAAATGTTGTGCACTGAGAAATGTCAATTTCATCTTTCATGTGACCGTAAAAGGATTCCTGCGGAGCGTTATCCCAACAGTTTGCCTTTCGGGACATTGACTGCCTCAGTTCAATGTCTTTTATCAGCTGGATAAACTTTATACTTGTGTAGTGTGACCCTTGATCCGAATTAATCAGGGCCTCGCCTGTCAAAGAGATACCATAATTCTCGATGAGCTGGTTCACGGTTTCCAGAACAAAATCGATTTCGAGAGATTCACTCAGTACCCAAGCGAGCAACTCTTTTGTACAGGCATCGATGATAGTAGACATATAGCATCGTGGCGCCTTCCCATTAATGATGTAGGTAATATCCGTCAGCAGAACAGCACGGGGGCCGTGTGTTTCAAATTCGCGGTTCAGCAGGTTGGGAGCAACATTGCTGGTTCTTAGTGCTTTAGCCATTCTACGGTACGGATTTGCTTTGCGAATAGGACATATTAGTCCATATTTGTTCATCAAACGTCGGATCTTCTTAATATTCATGTGTACCGGAGGAGCCATATGAAGAAGCCGCATGTAAATACCGCGAGCTCCCTTATTGTAACCACGAAATCGGTAAGCCTCCAGAATTATCATAAAATCCTTTTGGTCTTGTTCTTCACGTTGTCGTCTGAGGTCTTCCGTTCCAAGGTAATGGTAGTATCCGGACCGCGAAACACCGGCAGCAGCGCACAGCCAGGCAATATTCAGCAAGTTGTTGTCTCGCTGGGTCATCTCGCGAATGATTGCATACTTGGCAGATGCGAGAACATTCATGATTCCGAATTCTCCCGGCCTAAAGATACAATTTTTTTTAGAAACTCTATTTCCTGATCTTTATAGGCCAGTTGTTGCTCAAGGTATTTTACTTTTGCTTCTGGATTTGTGCAGTCTTTGACATATGACCCGTATGTTTTTAAGTCTCTGAACCCTTTTCCCGCTCGGACTTCATTTCGGATCATACCCTTCAATCCAGTTACACGACATTCGCCAAGAATATCCGGATCGATGCCGAGCTCGATAACAATATCTCGCGGCTCCTTTTCTTCTTGTATTGAATTCCAAAACAGTTCCTTAAATTTGGCTGAGAAATGCACAATGCTAGGACTGACATCCAAAACATAAGGACTTGCTCGGAGATGATTCATTTCTTCTTTAGTGAATTTTTTGTTAGCCATGCGGCATTCCTCCAATTCAGTCCAGTTTTATTGTTACCTGTTTGAACTGGAATCAAAACCGCTATTTGTCCGAGGTTAAGGGTTTCCAAAATCCATCTGTCCAATATGATGGGTTTTAAAAATCCACCTGTTCTAAATGAAGGGTTTTCAAAACCCCTGCTGTCCATTCTATAGGGTACATTTTAATCTTACCAAAGGAAAAACGGCTAAAGCGTTGATATGACTGTGTTTCAGAGCATTGTAAATTCGGGGCGGTCTCAAAATCCGATATATGTGAGTATGTGGGGGTTCAAGTCCCCCCTCGCCCACCACAGTAAAATTAAGGCCTTCGGGCCTTTTTATTTTTGCAAAAATACAATGAGGGCCTGTCAGAAGGGGTTCAAATTTCATGTGTATGATGGGGACCCATTTAACAGACATTTAAAACAACATAGTATTGCTCAAAATGACTATTCTTAAGCAAAGAATAGTCATTTTAACTTAGATACTCTGTTTTGAACTAAAAAAGCAAGCTTGGCAATCTTATAATTTATCCCGACAGAAGGCAAAACAAGTGCTATCTCAATATAACTAATAAAGTAAACTAGTTCTATCTGAAGTTTATTCGCAAGCCATGCTTTATTCAACCTATTAATGTACTAGCACACTATTGTTTATTAAACAGTAGTGTGCTAGATTTACATCTGGTAAACTGCTCCATAAGATTAGGTAAGCGGTGTGTGGGAACTTAGCGGGCAGTAAGATTATTTACTGGATTGAAAACTTTTTAGGGGTCAGTGAAGTCTAATAAGTGAAGTCTAAACTTGATCAAGAGAGAATCCAGACAGAGAGGTGAGCAATGGAAGAGCAAACCATTGTCGCAGCAATAAGAGGAGATGCTGAGGCTTTTTACGAGCTTATCAATCTTCATAAGAATCAGTTATATCGCATCGCGTTTCGATAGCTGAGGTGCGAACGGGAAGCCCTTGAG
>JAJYAS010000884.1 GCA_021779415.1 Bacillota bacterium | reverse complement strand
TAAGGGATTTAATCACTGAAGGTCATCCCTAGAGTATAAAAGAGGACGATTGATATGGAGGTTAAAAAGTTAATGGAGGAGATCAGAAAGAGTTCTCGGCTGGAATATTTAACGGAGAGCAATTAATTAGAATCTAATCTATGAGAATCTGATTAGAGTTCGCTAGGTTACTAGTTTCTTTTAAAACCTGTTCTAATATAGGCAAATCCTCTGTTGTGAGAAATGGTTCGGTTCCGGCTTTGATTTTTTGAATTGTTTCAGTGATGGGAACAACGCGGTATAAGAGTTTGCCGTTACTATAATACGAATGCGAATAGGTTGCGATGTATGAAACATTTGTGAGTTTCGTAATCTTGGAGTCAAAGTCTTTGGAAAATTTGAGATTAAGGATAAGTCCACTGTTCCTCTCTACACCGTTTTGCGCACTAATAAAGTTGCCCATGGAGTAAATAATAAATTTGTTTTGGCCATTGATTTTCCTGACCTCCATTGGCTCGATGACATGAGGATGGCTTCCCAAAATCACATCAGCACCCGCTTCAAGAAATTCTTGGGCAAGTTCTTTTTGTTGTTCAGTGGGTTGCTGACGATACTCCTCGCCCCAGTGTAAAACCAAGACTAATACATCCACCATGGGTCTAAGAGTATCGATGTCTGCCAAGATTTTGTCACGATCTATGATATTCACTAAGTAGGGGGCATTACTAGGAATTGGGATGCCGTTGACTCCGTAAGTATAGGCAATATATCCTACATTAATTCCACGGATCGTTTTGATAAGCGGTGTGCTTTGCATTTCAAAGCTCGAAAAGCAACCCTGAGTATCTAAGGAAGCGTTTTGCAGTACCTCTAAGGTTCGAAGCGCTCCTTTATAGCCCCTATCTAGAATATGGTTGTTTGCAGTTACTATTAGATCAAAACCGGACTTTTTAAAAGTTTCAGCGATAGCATCTGGGCTATTGAACAAAGGGTAACCAGTATATCCTGAGTCAGGCCCCGCCATGGGTGCTTCAAAATTAGTTGAGGCATAGTCACTAGCCTTAATCAAATGTGCAACTGGCGAAAAGAAGGAATCATAATTGTATGAGCCATCTAGCTGCTCACCTCCCCAAATCTGAGTATTATGCATAAGGATGTCCCCAGTAGCGACCAGTGTAAGTTCTTCAGTATGGTGGGGTTGGGATTCTGAAGTGGTTAAGGGCTCCTGAGGGGCACTTGTGACCTTCGAGGGGGAGGAAGATAGGGTAGGGACTGTGGAGCATCCGGTCAATATCGTTAATAAAGATAACATTATTAAATTTTTCACGTTAATCTTCATAAGTACACTTTTCCTTTCGCGCTAATCGGATAAATATTAGCTTTATGGTTAAGTGCTTTATTTGGACATTGTCACTTTCATTATGACTGAAGTAGAAATGTTGGGCAATACATTTTGTGGAAATTATGGTTAGCATATAATGTGCAATCACTTGCTGTTATGTTTTTAAAGATTATCTTTTCAATAGTTATAAACAGCGCCAGTCTTTTGCAGGGATTTAAAAATTAGATGTAGAATGTTTCATCAAAATATTGACCATATTTAGGACGGAGCGACAGAATGAAGAAAATTATTTTCCTTCTATTTATGCTTATGATTTCAGGTTTGTCTCTTTTTCGCAATCAACCTACTGTGCCATCTCAGGCGCTTGTTAATTCGGAGATAACTCATCCGGACCTCTCTTTTACAGTATTAGGAGATATTCATGGCAATAATGATAGCCTTCAAAAGGCAATCTATGATCTTCATAGTATCAATCCCGCAATGAACGCCTTGATCCTAAATGGTGATACAGTGGATCAAGGAATACCTAAGCAATATAAAGAGCTAAATAGAACTCTATTTAAAAATAGGTCCATATTACCTCAAACGATTATCAAGAATATTGGCAATCACGAATTTTTCAATTATGATATCGACATAAATACACCCGCGGATGTAAAAACTTTTATCAATCGCTATCTCGAATTTGCAGGTGAAGAAAAAGTTTTTCATAATCGATGGATTAATGGTTATCACTTTATCTCTTTAGGGTCCGAGGATGGTAATTCCAACACTCTGGATTCCATCAGAGCCTTGATTTCAATTGAACAACAGAAATGGTTAAAGGCTAAACTAGCTGAAAATCATCAATCGAAGCAACCAATCTTTGTTTTTCTCCACCAACCACTCAATAGTAACCCAAATAACGGATGGGTTGGTTCTGAGCAAAGTGACGAGATTAAAAGAATTCTTGCCCAATACCCGGAAGTTATTCTCTTTAATTCACACACACACGCCGATTTATCAGCTAAAAGCGTGGTATTAAATCAGCCTTATACAAAGATTCATACGGGTGCGGTACATTATACCATCGTGCAGAGTACCCCTAGTCAAGCAAGAAAGAGAGAACCATTTATCAAAGGTTTATATATAGAGGTTTTTGGAAATAGAGTCGTTATTAAAGGCAGAGATATGAAAGAAAAATCTTGGCTCTTTACTCAGGAGATCCTAAATTAGTTGAAAGTATGACAAAGCGTAAGCATGGAGGCTA
>JAJYAS010000883.1 GCA_021779415.1 Bacillota bacterium | reverse complement strand
CCCCTAGCGAAGCCTGAGCAGAAGTTGCAAACATCAGGGTCATAAACATTAATAAAAGCGCAAGTATAAGTTTGTTTTTCAATTCGTCCATCATTCCTTCCTATGTTTTAGGTGATTTTATTAACTACTTAAATATCGACAAAATCTGCAGGAAAGTGGATGTTTAAAATGTTACATCCCTTCAAGTTATTGACAATCCTTAATCTCCTTGATGATTCCCTTGAAGCAACTTGACAGTCCATTGCTATGTACTATAATAATGATGAAACTCGAAGCTTGTTATTTAAAAATAGAGACGAATAAAGCCTTAAGCTAGTGGTTTAAAGTGCGGATAAAGGGAGGAATATAAATTGCGCAGTGATATTGTTAAAAAAGGTTCAACCAAAGCAGCTCATCGCTCTCTCTTCTATGCAATGGGCTACACCCCCGAAGATCTGGAAAAACCCTTGATCGGAATTGTGAATGGCTTTAATGAAATCATTCCTGGTCATGGGCACCTTAAAGACTTGGCTCAAGCAGTTAAGTTAGGAATATCAGCTGGGGGCGGGACTCCCATGGAATTTCCCGCGATCGGAATTTGTGACGGTATAGCAATGGGGCATAAAGGCATGAACTTCTCTTTGCCAAGTCGTGAACTTATTGCAGATTCCATTGAAGCCGTTGCTCAAGCACATGCCTTAGATGGGCTAATCCTAATTCCCAACTGTGATAAAATTGTTCCTGGTATGCTCATGGCTGCTGCACGAATCAATATTCCTTGTATTGTCGTCAGTGGAGGTCCGATGCTTACCGGACGATATCAGGGAAAAGACATTAGTGTTAGTCAGATGTTTGAAGCGGCAGGTCTTTATGAAAGTGGCAAGATTACTGCCCAAGAACTTGATATGATGGAGCAATCCGCCTGCCCAGGCTATGGTTCCTGTGCTGGTCTATTTACGGCTAATACCATGAACTGTTTAGCTGAGGTGCTCGGTCTTGCCTTACCTGGCAATGGAACTATTCCTGCAGCTAGCTCAGGTGCGCGGAAAATGTTAGCAAAACGATCCGGAACATTGATCGTGGACCTCGTGAAAAAAGATATTAAACCACGAGATATTCTCACTCTACAAGCCTTTGAAAATGCCATTACCGTTGATATGGGAATTGGAGGTTCCTCTAACACGGTGTTACATCTCACCGCGATTGCCCACGCTGCTGGCCTAGAACTCCCGCTCACACTTTTTGATACCATCAGCGCTAAGACCCCCTATATTACTAAATTAAGCCCTGGAGGCACACACCACCTTCAAGACCTCAATGAAGCCGGTGGAATTAGTGCAGTAATGAAAGAACTTAGCAAAGCTGGAATTCTGCATACCGACGTGCTAACGGTTAATGGTCCGCTCTCAGACCGTCTGGAAAATGCCCTAATAACTAGAACTGATGTTATTCATTCAATTGAAAATCCTTATCGCCAAACCGGAGGGATTGCGGTGTTATTGGGCAATCTGGCACCGGATACTGCAATTGTTAAAGAAAGTGCCGTTGAAAAGGATATGCTAGTCTTTGAAGGCCCCGCCCATGTCTTTAACTCTGAGGAAGAAGTGCTCGAAGCCCTATTAAATAAACAAGTGATTGACGGAGAAGTCTTGGTGATTCGCTATGAAGGACCCAAAGGTGGACCCGGCATGAAAGAGATGCTCAATCCAACTGCCATCATCACTGGCATGGGATTGCGAGTTGCCTTGCTCACCGATGGTCGTTTCAGCGGGGCTACACGAGGTGCGTGTATCGGGCATATTTCTCCTGAAGCTATGGAAGGTGGACCTATCGCCCTTGTGCAACCGGGTGACATCATCTCAATAGATATCCCTAAACGTTCGCTACAGTTATTAGTTTCTGAAGATGAACTGCAAAAGCGTCGTCAAGCTTGGGTAAAGCCTGTACCAAAAGTTAAAACTGGTTATCTGGCCAGATATGCTAAATTAGTGACTTCCGCAAACAAGGGTGCCGTTTTAATCTAAAAAACAATAAGCGTAGAGGCCGGGATTAATTTCCCGGCCTCTACGCTTAATAATAACTTCTTTGGTTTAGATTGATTAAGAAAGCGTTAACTCTTGTACCAGTGAATTTCTAAGTTTTTGTCGACTAAGTCCAATAGAATCATCCAATTGACTCGTTAGTCTTCCGTTTTCGTTGGTTTCATCGACTTCTACTTCACCTTTAGTGGGTTCAAACTTTTTATCTTTCATGCTAACCCCCCCGACATTCTGATTCTGTCTAGTATTCCCAAAAATACAGAAAGAAGTCGGGGCGTAGTATACTATTTGTTATTTTGTCACTTCAAACGAACTTTTCAAAGAAACAATCCTGTTAAAGACAAGGTGATCGTGGTTTGAATTCAAAGGATCAACATTAAAGTAGCCATGTCGGAAAAACTGAAATTTGGACTGCGGCTTTGAGTCTTTGATGTTTGGTTCAACAAATCCATGGCTAATCTCCAGAGATTTAGGATTAACATGCTCCAAAAAAGATGCTTCATCCGTCATTTCTTCATCTAAAATTAAGGCCTCATATAATCTGAACTCAGCAGGTACAG
>JAJYAS010000882.1 GCA_021779415.1 Bacillota bacterium | reverse complement strand
AAGCATCTCCAGGAAAAGCTTGCTGGAATTAATGGAGAGCTGATTATGATTAAGCAAGAGAAGGTCATATTCTCTTCTCGTAATTTTAGTAAAATCGATGTGGCCAAGTGTTTGGAGGCAGGGAACATTAAGGGGAGAAGCGAACCTGTCGTTATAGGAGATGTTTCTTATACCGTTGAATTGATCGATCTCAAGTTTAAGGATGGCTCTAGAGGGAGTGTGCTATTACTTGCTCCTGTGGATCGATCGGTTACTAACCTTACAAATTTACTCGTGTTAATTGGTGTTTCATTCGTCCTAACGTTTATGCTGAGCAATATCGTGGTTTCCTATCAATTTTCTCGCAGTATTATAAAGCCGCTTCATAATCTCCAAAGTGCGGCCGCTGAAATTAGTCGAGGAAATCTGGATCACACGATTGTTGAAGAAGGGGATCAAGAGATTCAAGCGTTGTGTCGTGACCTTGAACTCATGCGAATTAAACTAAAAGACTCAGTGTACACTCAATTGAAGTATGAGGATAACCGCAAAATGCTCGTCTCTAGTATTTCCCATGACCTCAAGACGCCTGTGACGTCAATCAAGGGGTACGTAGAAGGAATCTTAGACGGAATAGCCGATACTCCTGACAAAAGGGAGCGGTATTTAAAGACAATATCGTTTAAGGCTCACCAAGTCGACCAAATGATTGACGATTTGCTACTTTATGCTAAGCTTGATCTAAACCAGATTCCCTTTGATTTCGAAAGAACGGACATCGAGGAGTATCTTAAGCTCTGTTTACTAGAGAGTGAACCAGAATTAGAACGCAGTCATATCCAGATTTCGTTTCATAATGAGTTGCGTGAAAAACAACAATATGTCTTGTTAGATCGAGAGAGAATGAAACGAGTGATTATGAATATCCTGGATAATTCTCGCAAATACATGAGCAAAGATCAGGGGAGAATTAAAATTCTGCTGAGAGATACGGCTGCTAGCCTGATTATTGAACTGCGTGACAACGGTTCAGGGATCAGTGAAGGGGATTTACCGTACGTTTTTGATCGATTCTACCGGTCAGACGCGGCTCGAAGCAAAGGAAGCGGTTTAGGCCTGGCTATAGCAAAGCAAATCATAGAAGGACACAATGGAAGAGTATGGGCTGTTAGTCATGGGGAGGAGGGGACCAGTATCATGATCTCGTTAAGTAAATCATGATACTGGAAGATAGAAATGAAAAAGAAGATCTTAATTATTGAAGACGATTCCAGTATCGCCGAATTACAGAAAGATTACCTTGAGGTTGCCGATTTCGAGGTTAGCGTGTGCACTAACGGATTAGAGGGTTTAAGAACCCTTCAAGAAAACGACGTTGACCTACTGATTTTAGATATCATGCTTCCAGGGATCGATGGTTTAGAAATCTTGCGGAGCATGAAGGAGGACAAAGATATTCCGGTTCTTTTAGTTTCTGCCAAAAAGGAAGAAATCGATAAGATTAAGGGGTTAAGCCTTGGAGCCGATGATTACATCACCAAACCCTTTAGTCCTGGCGAACTGGTCGCGAGAGTAAAAGCCCATCTGGAGAATTATGAGAGGATAAAACATCGGTTTAGTGAAGGAGTCAAGAAGGGGAATACTTTGACGATTCGTGGACTTAAAATAGAGAAAGACTCCCACAGAGTCTTTGTTCTTGGGCAGGAAGTAAGTCTGGCCCAGAAAGAATTTGGTTTACTCTTATACTTAGCGCAAAATCCTAACAGAGTGTTTGGGCGTGAAGAATTATTCGAACGCGTCTGGGGCTTAGACGCGTTGGGAGACTCAGCAACAGTTACCGTACATATCGCTAGAATTCGTGAAAAAATCGAAAGTGATCCATCGAATCCCCAATATGTAGAAACGGTTTGGGGTGCGGGGTATCGGTTTAGGGTATAGAAACCTTTATGTTTCGGGCGCGGTGGGGAGCATAATGGAAATTCTGGTGCCGATATCCTGCCTGCTCAAAACCTCCATGTGTCCGCCATGCCGCTCCGCGATCCACTTCGCAATGGATAAGCCCAGCCCAGTTCCGCCCGTGGCTCTAGCGCGAGATTCGTCGGCGCGGAAGAAGCGGTCAAAAATCTTGGGAACCGCATCGGGAGCGATACCGATGCCTTCATCTTGTATGGTCAGTCGGGCATAGCTGTCTGCACTGGAAACAGAAATGGTGATCCGTTTACCCGAGGGCGTGTATTTCATGGCATTGTCAATCAGTATCCGCGTCGCCTGTTTAATAAGGCTTTTATCCGCGTTGATGAAAACCGATGTAACACTTGAATCGTAGTCGTGCCCACCATCGATCATCTGAGTTTCTCGTAGCACTTCGACGGCAAGGGCGGATAGTTCAAAACGCTCTACTTGCAGGGCCATGGTGTTGTTGTCGCCCCGTGCCAGAAACAAAAGCTGTTCCACCAAGCCCTTCATACTCGCTGTTTCATCCTTGATGGCATCAATGGATTCCTGCAACGTCTTTTCATCCTTCTTTCCCCACCGATCCAGCAGATTTGCATACCCTTGAATGACGGAAATCGGAGTCCTTAGTTCATGGGAAGCATCTGA
>JAJYAS010000881.1:1026-2581 GCA_021779415.1 Bacillota bacterium | reverse complement strand
TAAATCCGGTTGCCGAGGCGTTAACAGGTTGGACTAATGCTGATGCAGTGGGTCTTTCTGAGGAACGAGTTTTTCAAATTATTAATGAAGACTCGGGTTTGAAGGTTGAAAGTCCAATTCAACAATGTTTGTATTCAGGACATGCTGTTGGTTTAGCAAACCATACAGTTTTAATTAATAAACAGGGATCGACTATCGCGATTGAAGACTCGGCTGCTCCTATTCGTGACAGAGATGAAACAATCATCGGTGCAGTTTTAGTATTTCATGATGTTAGTTATAAACGAAATCTTATGAAAGAATTAACTCATCAAGCACAACATGATGCTTTAACAGGACTCCCCAACCGTTACCTTTTTAATGAACATTTAAAGCTAGCATTAGCACGGGCAAAACGTAAACAGAGTAAGCTAGCAGTAATCTTCTTGGATTTAGACCGTTTCAAACTGATTAACGATACGATGGGTCATAATATGGGTGATCGGCTCCTTTATCACGTTGCGGAACGCGTTCGCCGTTCATTGCGCGAAGGGGATACGATTGCCAGACAGGGTGGAGATGAATTCTTAATCTTACTTCCCGAGATTGTGGATGATCTTGAGGCAGCCTCCGTGGCCGAACGGATTTTGGGAGTTTTTGCTCAACCAATTATGTTAGATGGCAATGAAATCTACCTGAGCACGAGTATTGGAATTAGCCTCTATCCAAACGATGGGACGGATCTTGAAACTTTAGTGAAACAAGCGGATATTGCTATGTATTACGCAAAGGAAAAGGGTCGAAATAATTATCAATTTTTTACGAATGGCCTTAACATTAAAGCTAACAAACGACTTTCTACAGAAAACAGTTTGCGTAAGGCCATAGCCCGCGATGAGCTTGTCCTACACTATCAGCCCCAGATCGATTTTGAAAACGGTTCGATTGTGGGATTAGAAGCTCTAATCCGCTGGAATTCTATCGAGCAGGGAATAGTTTCCCCGGCCGCTTTTATTCCCATTGCAGAGGAAACAGGATTGATAGTGCCTATAGGAGAATGGGTTTTGAGAACCGCTTGCGAGCAAAATAAGTCGTGGCAAGAAAAAGGATATCCACCCGTGCGTATTACTGTTAATATTTCAGCTTGGCAATTTAGAGAACCTAATTTTATTAAGTTAGTAGCGAAAATTCTCGAGGAATCTGGCTTAGAGCCAAAGTGGTTGGAACTTGAGATTACTGAAAGTATTGCGATGGATAATGGGAAAACGTCACTTCAAATGTTAAATAGAGTTAAAGAGTTAGGAGTACGGATTGCTATTGATGATTTTGGTACTGGTTTTTCTTCACTAAACTATTTAAGGCACATGCCGATTGACACGCTAAAAATAGATCAATGCTTTGTTCAAGATATCGGTTCAGGCGAAAATGGAAATGAAGTAGTTACAGCTATTATTAATCTTGCTAAAAACCTTCACTTAAAAGTAATTGCTGAAGGAGTAGAGACGAATACCCAACGGTCCTTTCTCAAGGAAAAATCGTGTGACGAAATGCAAGGGTTCCTTTATAGCAAGGCGGT